>CBFGLP010000252.1:0-2281 GCA_965649595.1 uncultured Myxococcales bacterium
CGCGCACGCAGGCGAATGGCGACTCCGTCGTCACGGACGGCTTGTTGGAGCGTGGAGAGGGAGAGTGGCGGGAATTCGCTGGTCATGGTGAGGGGCGGAGGTGATCGGGGGGGAAGGCGGACCGAGGCGAACTGGTGTTGCTGAGCCACTAGGTAGCCACGCAGCCCGTCTTCAATTCGGCGCCTCGGTCCAGAAGAGATCGATGCGCAGAGATATCAAGAGGGAGCCGGAACTCGCCTTTTGCGTTTAGAAGCGGCGGGAGTACGTGATGGCTCTGGATGAGCCGAAGGCGGAACTCGCCCGACGAGGAGCACGCACTGGAGCGCCGCGTGAGTCTGGGTTACGGGCAGATTGCCTACCCAGTGAAGATGGACAGTGATCATGAGGCCAGAGTAAACGTCGGCTTTCGGGAGGCAATCCTCGGGTCATTGAAAAAAAACTTGCTGAAACTCATGGCCTCTGAAGCCACGCACGTCGTCGTGCCTCCGTACGGCTCCGAGATTGACGAACAACACCTGGTCTTCAGAGGCGTGTACGACTTTGCTCAGTCGTCGTGCTTCGCTGGCGGCCGGTGAGCTGCCGCGCAGGTAGACCGAGTACTGCAAACGATCCCCGAAATCGCGCACCACGGCGTGAGTCTTGCGGAGTCGGACGGGATCCGAGATGTCGTAGGTGACCACGTAGTTGCGTTGCATCGGGTTACCTCGTCCACAAGGGCGCGAATTGATCGAGATCGCCGAAGAACCGTTCGCTGGTTGCGGATCTTGGAGGTGACCAGACCGCGGGCCACCTCGAGGCAGCGTGCAGGGTCATCGGCCGCGCGATACTGAGCCCGACGAAGGCCGATGTTTCGTGTGGCGAGCGGATGTGTGAAGCCGAGCAGCGTGCCCGCGGACGTGTGGTGAGAGATACCGACGCCCACGCGCATCAGGTGGTGGACCGCCTGGCTGCTGACTTGGCTCGGGCCGAAGAGCGCGAGGTGGGAGATGTCCTTGGTGAGCACGCGGGTGGGCTCGCCGTCGCGGGGGACAATGCGCAGACCTTCGCCGTCTTTGTGGACCGAGCTGCCTGGGGTGAGCACGTGCACCACCGAGCGGTCATCATGGGCGACCGTGAGGCGCCGCGAGGCCTCGCGCGACTCGAGCAAGGCGTGGTGCTCGTCAGGCAGGCAGATACCGTGCAGCGAGCAGCCGGGACACTTAGGGCTGTCTCGCAATGGGGCAGGGGGGACCTCCATCGCAGCGACCGCTCGAGCGCGACGGACCACCGCCGACAAGAAGCTCTCGAGCTCGCGGGACCAGGGGATGACCGTGCTGCGACGTGAGCCTCGATAGTAGATCCGCGCTTCGTCGGCTTCGAGCCCTGCGTCGCGGAGAATCGCCAGATAGAGGCCCACCTGGGCCACGTCCGCAGGCCAGGCTCGATGCGAGAGCGTGTACTCTTGCCAGCGGTGCTCGTCGTGACTGGGCATCTTGCCGTGCTTGGTCTCGACGACGACGACCCGTCGATCCTCGATCTCGAGCACGTCCATCTTTCCTCGCACGCCCCACGCCGCCGAGGCCAGCTCCAGCGTTCGTGGGACCTCTTCCCACGCAGGTGCGTCGACTTCGGTCGAGTTGCTGCCGGCAGCACGACGAAGCCGGATTTGGCCCCTTCGAGCCGCGCGCTCGTGCTCGTCGCGGCCAGCGACCGTGTCTTCGGAGTCGACGAAGGTGCCCTGAACATGCTCGATATGAAAGAGCCGCTCGCAAAACACCAATTCATTGCACATGCGCACGGGCAGGATGTCGGCATTCTCGTGCGGGGGGACGAAGATGGGGTTTTCCATGACGAGAATAGAGATGGACCCGGCGGAACGATGGGGCAATGGGCGAGATCGCCTCTGATCCGAAGGGGATTAGGCGGGATCAAATTGTAGTCTGGGACTACGCAGCGAGGGCTGAATGAGCGATCAGTGTCCAGGCCCGGCACGCGCTGGCACTACGCAACGAGGGCTGAATGAACGAACAGTGGTGTATGAATGGTCATGATAGACAGCAAGCTGAACATCTGATAGGGTTCGCTCATGCACGGACCCCTGGGGTGCAGCAGCGCCAGAGCTTGCGTGCATGAGGAGCAGGGTGGTGGGCGGGGAACGGAGAACGGTGTTTGAGAATTTGATAGGCGAACACGAGTTCTGGTGTGGGCAGGGCGGAACCGCCCTGCGTGCGTGGGGGGTTGAAAAGCGCTGTGGTTCTGGCAGGTTACGGGGAGGCCCTTTCCGCTCTCGCACGAGAGCGGC
>CBFGLP010000253.1:0-6816 GCA_965649595.1 uncultured Myxococcales bacterium
GAGTCGCCGCTCCGCTGGCGAGGACGGTCCGCGGGCGCACGCTCCCCGAAGCCAGCGACGAGCAGGGCGACGAGGAGCCCACGCTCGCCGACGCGGGGCCGCAGCTGCGCCTGCAGATCGTGCTCGCCAACCCGCTGCTGATCCAAGGCCCCGACATCGACATGGCCTGGGCTGGCAAGGTGGCGGTTCGTCGCCCGCCTCGCTCCGACGAGGTCGCGGTCGAGGGCCAGTTCGAGGCCCGACGCGGTCGCATCTTCTTGTTCGGTAACCGCTTCGATCTCCAGCGCGGCATCGTCAGCCTCTCGGGCCAAGGCTCGCTGATCCCCTACCTCGACGTCGTCCTGACCACGCAGACCCCCGAGGCGCTGGTTGCCGCGACGCTGCGGGGGCGGGCGACCAAGCCGGTGCTCGAGTTCAGCTCGAACCCCGCGATGACCGACTACGAGATCCTCTCGCTCTTGTTGACCGGCTCGACCGAGGTCGGCAGCGACGGCGAGGGGAACGTCGACGCCGAGGCCGCCGGGCTGCTCGCCGCGGTCGCGAGCCCGGGCTTGCAGCGGATGCTCAACCAGCGGCTCGGCATCGACCGCGCGAAGCTCAGCTTCGGCGAGACGGTCGAGGAGCCGATCCTGGCCGTCGGCAAGCGGATCACCCGCGACGTGTACGTCGAGACCGTCTATCACCACAACGCGCCCGAGGACGAGAACACGGCCGAGCTGCGGGTCGAGTACGACTTTGCCCGGCGGTGGTCGGTGATGAGCTACTTCGGCGACGCGGCCGAGGGCGGGATCGGGCTGTTCTGGGCGCGAAGCTTCGGATATCCGATTCGACGCAGGCGCGAGGAGCCGCCCGAAGCTCCCGCGCCCGCGGGCGAGTAACGTGGTCAGCCGACCCCGGCGAGCCGAGCGAACGCGTGTACGAAGGCCGAGATGCCGCCCTTGGCTTGCTTCCAGTCGAAGCGCTCGTTGGGCGCGTGATAGCCATGCTCGGGCAGGCTCAGCGGCAGGAAGTGGATCGGCACGCCGAGCACCGACGCCATCTTGGGCACCGCGCCGATCGAGCCGCCCTCGCGGACCAGCGCCGGCGGCTTGCCGAACGCCCGCTCCATACCCCACGCGATCGCGTCGTGAACGGGCCCCGAGGTCGGACCGCGGTAGGGCACGAAGTCGGCGATGTGCTGGATCTCGACGTCTGGGTTGACCTGAGCGACGAACGCTCGTAGCCGCTCGAACAGCTCGCGCGGATCCTGGTCGGGGACCAGGCGGAAGCTGACCTTGAGCTCCGCGACGTTGGGGATCGTGCTCTTGACCCCGCGGCCCTGGTAGCCGCCCGCGATCCCGTGCACCTCGAAGGTCGGCCGGGCCCACAGCGCCAGCATCATCTCGAGCGGGACCTCGGTGCGTAGCTTGTCGAGCTGATGCGAGGCCTTGAAGTAGGCGGGGTCGAAGCCGCTGCGCGCGTAGCTCTCGATCTCGGCCATGTCGGGCGCCCGCGCGCCGAGCTGCCAGAACGACGCGGCATCGATCGCGCTGGCCAGCGCTGCCAGCTCGAGCACCGGGTTGCGCGCGACGCCACCACACAGGCCCGAGTGGGTCTCCTTGCGGCCGGTCTGCAGCGTCATCGTGACCAGCAAGCCGCCGCGCAGACCGATCGAGATCGCGGGCGTCGCTGCGCTCGGCCAGATCGTGTCCGACACGATCACCGCGTCGCCGGTGAGCAGGTCCTTGCGAGCGCGCAGGACGTCCTCGAAGTTGGGGCTACCGATCTCCTCCTCGGTCTCCCACAGACAGACGATCTCGATCGGGAGGTTGTGGCGTGCCACCCACTCGGCTGCTCGCAGGGCGCACAGGGCCGGGCCCTTGTCGTCGGTCGTCCCGCGGCCGAGGTAGAGGAATTCGCGGTCGGGATCCGGTCGCACCTCGAAGCGGAAGGGGTCGGCCTGGTCCCAGTTGTCCGGCTCGGCCGGCTGGACGTCGTAGTGGTTGTAGACGACCACACGCGCGCGCGGCTGCGGGTGCGAGAAGTGGCCGAGCAGCGAGGGCGTGCCCTTGGACGGCACGATCTCGGCCCGAGCACCGGACGCAGCCATCACCTCGCGGCCGACCTCGACGCCGCGGAGGATCGCCTTGTCGTCGGTCTTGCCCGGGCTGATCGTAGGCTGCTCGACGAGCGTCGCTAGGCGGTCACGAAACCACGGCTCGGACTGTGCGGCGAAGTCAGGCAGGTCGGCGAAGACGTCGGTCATGTCGGGTTCGTTTTCGACGGGCAAAAGGCTCCATCGAGCCGGCGCTTGATACCACGAGGTCGAGGTCGCGCGCGTGCATTTGAGTCCGGTACTCGCATTCGACGCATCACGCGATCGGCGGCGCTGGACAGTGAGGCCACTCCTGTGGTTGCGCCGTTCACTCGGTCGCGGACCACGCTGGTCGCGGTTCGCGGCCTGTTGGCGACTGTTCGGCGAGGTACTAGCGAATTATCTTTCATCAATGAACCAAATGAAATGTGGCGTGAATGGTGATTTCAATGATTGCAATTGTCTTGCCCATGATCGGTATTTGCGGAGCGCCATTTGAAAAGCACAAAATGGTAATTCGAGCAGATTGTCACGGCACAATCAGTCACTGTGCTTTTGAACGAGACAGACCATGCATGCATTCGCTATTATCCCAGCATGGTCTCACGAGCCTTCGGTCCATCGACCTTGCCGTGCGGCTGGGGTCCCGAGCTGCCGCCCGGATGGACGGATGGCGGACAACTCGAGCGGGTGCTAGGTGAGGCCTTCGACCTCGATCCGGTCGAGATCATCGCGTTGTTGAGGCGAGCTGGACGTGCGCGATTCTTGCTGGTCGAGCGGGTCAGCGTGACGGCGTCGTCGGTCGTGCTGAGGGCGGTCGATCGCGGGCAAGAGCGGGTCGTGGCGATCAAGCTGCTGCCGGGGGACGTGGTCCCGGTCGAGGCGCGGGTGATCGCGGCGGTCGAGCATCCGAACGTGGTCACCGTGCACGAGGTCGGCTGCTTCGCGGGCCATACCTGGATTTTGATGCCATGGTTCGATCAGTCGAACCTGCTCGTGTACGCGATTGGTCGGGACTGGCGGGACGTGCTGGATCGCGGGCTCGAGGTCGGTGCTGCATTGGGCCACTGCCACGCCGCCGGCTATGTCCACGGTGACGTCAAGCCCAACAACGTGCTGGTCAAGCAGGGCAGGGCGGCGCTGGCTGACTTCGGGCTCGCGCGCACGCCCGGCTTGGGTGAGGTCGACGGCACCGCCAAGTACATGGCGCCCGAGCGATTCGCCGGCATCTGGTACCCCGCGAGCGACGTGTTCGCGTTCGCTTCGACCTTGCTCGATTGCTTGGATGTCTGCGATCCGCCACCGCCGCCAGAGGTCGTGAGCGAGCTTCGAGCGGTGCTGCAGGCCCCGGGCTTCGACGAGCGGCCAGACATGCCCGAGCTGCTGGAGCTGCTCGAGCTCGCCCGTCGAGCGGCGGAGCGTCCGCCTCCTCTGCCTCCGTCGCCGTGGATCTCCGTGTCGCAGCTGGTGATGATGGTCGCGCTCTTGCTCGTGGGTGGGACCGGCTACGCCGTTGGAGGCTCGTGCGCGTCATCCCCCGCGCGGGCGTCGGTGCTCGAGCAGGACCGAGCGAGCATCGAGCTGGCGATCGAGCTGGCCGTGGCTGGCGATCCGATCGGTGCCTGGCGGGCGTTCCGGTTGGCGGACGAGCGCGAGCCGAGCAGCACCGAGCAGATCCTCGCGTTGGCCGAGGCGCTGCTGGCCACGGCCCGTCGTAGCCCGATCGAGGAGCGGGACTTGGTGCTTCATGTCGCGCACTTGGTCGCGATGCGAGCGCTGATGCGATCGCATCAACGGGGAGAGGACGAGCTCTACGAGCGGGCCCGCGTCGTGAAGCAGACCGCCGAGTCTAAATGTCACAATTGACCGTGTTGTCGTCGTTGAGGCTGCCCCAATTGCAGATGGTCAGCTCCCCGTTGCAGGAAGACGCCGGGGGTGGCGCGTCCCCGCCCTCACCGACATACGTGCACTCGGTCCCGTCCTCGGTGCAGCAGACCCAGCTCGACTCGTCGAAGGTCTTTGCGGTTGGCTTGACGTCTTTGCAGTAGCCTTTCTCGCAGGTCCCCGGACCGCTTTGATAGCACTCGACGCTCTGACCGCTGATCTTGCCGTGCTCGCACCAAAAGAGCTTGCCGGTTTTGCAGTTACCCTGGGCGTCGGGCAGCGTACAGGTCGCGTCTGCTCCGATCGTGCAACAGACGTGGCGATCGAGATCGGGCGGATCGACCTTCGGATCGCAATAGCGCGAGATGGTCTGGCCGTGCAGATCGGCGTAGACCTTCCCGCCCTTCGCTTTGACGGGCTCGGCGCACAGGTCCGGCATCGCCGGAGCGCTCGCGGCGGACGCGGTGACGAGGGTCGAGCCGGCGAGGGCGCTCATCAAACCCAGCCCTTGGATGATTCCCTTCGGTCGCATGTCGTCAGCGTAGATGAATTGTCAAGCCAGTCCTGTGGAGCTCGGACTGGTCGTCGCCAACGAAGCGATTCTGTACGGCCATCGTCGAGGTCGCCGAGGTTGGCTCGTCTCGATGGGCGAGTCGGCCGCCAGGGCCGATCGTGCCATTGCAGCGGGCTCAGCCGATCGGCACGAATTCGTCGCAGGTCTCGCTGATCACCGAGACCGCGTCGACGAAGAAGGGGCTGTAGTCGGGCTCGCACACCGACGCGCGGCTGCTGGCCTCGAAGAGCTGCAAGAACTCGCTCATGCTCCCCGCGGGTACGGCCTCGGCCCCGCACAGCGGCTGCGCTAGGTCGGCGTCGGGGAGGATGCCCAACACCACGACAGCGTCGGGGTTACCGAGCTTGGCGTCGACCAGCGCGGCTGCCCACTGCGCCGGATCTCCGCTCGAGTGCGCGTCGGCTTCGTCGGTGATCACCGTGACGACCAGGATCGCGTCGTCGCGCACGAAGCCCTCATTGCAGCCGCCTGGCTCGGTCTGGCCGGCGCCGAGGGCAGCGACCATGGCGTCCATGGGGCGCTCGAGATCGCTGCCGTCGACGCCGACTCGGGCCACGCACGAGAACGCGTCGAGCAGATCAGGCTCGCCTTTTTGAATGTAGCGCTGACCGCCGACGAGCCCGCAGTCCTGGTTGCTCGCGGCCTCGCCCCAGGGGGCGACCACGCCTGCGCCGAGGCTGATGTCGCAGACGCCCGGCGGGGGCGTGTCGCAGGGAAATTCGCCGACTCCGGGGCAGCTGCCGAGCGACATGCAGGCGGTCGCGCAGTCGCTGCCGCTCCACTGGGCGTCGGTGTCGATGACCATCACGTGCCAGTCGTCGACGGGCACGCTCTCCATCATCGCGGTGACGAAGCCGGGGAAGCTGGCGATCAGGTTGGCCTGGTTGTTGGCCATCGAGCCGGACGAGTCGATCACGAACAAGAAGTCGATCTTGTTGCAGCCCATGGTCTCTTGCTCGGGGAGATCCATGTCGCCGGGGAGATCCAGCTTTGGTCCGCTCTCGGCCGAGTCGGACTCGGACTCCGACTGGTCGGTGCCGCCGTCGATCGAGGTCTCGTCGCCGAGCTCGTCATCCGACTTGCCTTCGCCGGCTCGGCATCCGGCGCTAAGCAACAGGCTGGGCAGGATCATGAGCGTAGCCGCGACCCTCATTGTCCGCGCTCCTTCCGAGGCCGCAGGGCCAGGCCCAGCCCCAGCGCGAGCAAGGCGAACCAGGTCCCGCGCTGGCCCGAGCCGCTCGCCTGCGAGCACGAGCAGCCATCGCCTCCGTCGCTCGCCCCCGCGTCGCCGGTCTCACCGACCTCGTCGCCAGCGCTACCGCTGGCGCTCTCGCCTTGCTCGCTGCCGTCTTCGCCCGAGCCGCTGCCCGAGTCACCGTCGCCGGTCCCCGAGTCGCCGTCGCCGGTCGCCGAGTCCGAGCCGTCTGCGGTGGCCGTGCCGTCGCTTTCGCCCGACGAGCTGTCTGTCTCACCGGTGTCGCCTGGCGGCTCGTCCGAGTAGAGCGTGTCCACGACGTTGGCCGGCAAGCTGAACTGGTTGAGACCGACCCGATAGTCGAGCGTGGCGGTGTTGGAGTACACGCCGAAGTCGCTCAGCTCGATCGTGAAGCTGCGCTCGCCGGACTCGTCGGGGCCGAGGTTGCCGAGCGTCCAGACGACCTCGCCGCCGACCTCGCTGCCGTTGTCGGTCGCCGATACGAACGTGGTCCCTGGGGGCAGCGGGGCACGGAGCACCCCGTCGAGGGCCGTCGCCGAGCTGGTGTTCGAGAACGTCACGTCGACCTCGAGCGTCGGGACCGGCGTGTAGGCGGGCGCTCCCGCGGCCAGGTTGAGGCTCGGCAAGCCATCGAGCGTCGCGCAGGGGGCCTCGAAGAGCGAGTTGAGGAAGAGCCGCGTGCCCTGACTGTCGGGGTTGGCCGAGATCGGCAGGTCGGTCTGGTACTCGTGGCCGCCGAGATAGCTGATCTTTCCGTATGACCCGCACTCGGCCTCGGTCGGCGGACAGGCGCCGTCGAGGTAGCCGGTCATCCACACGTCCTGCACGCCGACCGGAGTCCCCGCGCCGGTGATCATCGTGATCCCACCGACCAGGTACTCGTCGCCGGGCGGCAGCGTGTACGAAGGCTCGCTGCCACCGACCGCCGCGAACTCCCCGTCGATCTGCCCGTAGGGCGAGGTCGGGTTGAAGTATTCGACCGCGTTGGGGCTGGCGCCGATCAAGAAGCCGTTGGGGGTGAGGAAGTACCCGTAGGGATCGAGGTTCTCGAACGCGTTGACGGCCTGG
>CBFGLP010000254.1:0-2012 GCA_965649595.1 uncultured Myxococcales bacterium
CGAGGAGGCCGGCATCCACTCGGGCGACTCGTGCTGCTGCATGCCGCCGGTCAGCGTGCCCAAGCGGGTGGTCGACGAGATCCGCCAGACCACGATCACGCTCGCGCGCGAGCTCGGCGTGATCGGGCTGATGAACGTCCAGTACGCGCTCAAGGGCGAGCGCCTCTACGTGCTCGAGGTCAACCCGCGCGGCTCTCGGACGGTCCCCTTCGTGGCCAAGGCGGTCGGCACCCCCTTCGCCAAGATCGCCGCGCTGGTCGGGGCCGGCCGCACGCTCGCCGAGCTGGGCGTACGCGAGCGGATCCCCGAGCACGTCTCGGTCAAGGTCCCGGTGTTCCCCTTCGTCAAGTTCTCCGGCGTCGACACCCTGCTCTCGCCGGAGATGCGCAGCACCGGCGAGGTCATGGGCATCGCGCAGGACTTCGGCGCGGCCTTCCACGCGGGCATGGCCGCCGCCGACGTCAGCCTCCCGCAGTCGGGCCGCGTGTTCCTCAGCGTGTGCGAGGCCGACAAGGAGGCCGTGATCCCGGTCGCCAAGCACCTGCGCCGGCTCGGGTTCTCGCTGGTCGCCACGCGCGGCACCGCCAAGCGCCTGCGCGCGGCCCAGATCCAGTGCGAGACCGTCAACAAGGTCCAGGAGGGCCGCCCCCACATCGTCGATCTGCTAGTCAACGGCGACGTCGCGATGGTCATCAACACCAGCTTCGGCGAGCAGTCGGCCCGCGACTCGCTCTCGATCCGCCGCACCGCCCTGCTCCAGCGGGTCCCCTACTTCACGACCATCCCGGGCGCCCACGCGGCTGCCCACGCGATCGAGGCCGCGCGGCTCGGCGGTCGGCTGCTCGAGGCGGTGTCCTTGCAGGAGTATCACCGCCGCCCGCAGTACGCGGCCGGCGACGAACCCAGCGAGCGCGAAGTCTACCGGCCCCAGACGGTCGGCTCGACCTGAAGCCGCGGCACGCTGCGGAGCCGCCCGCTCCGCCGGCCGCTCGGTTATCTTCTGAGTCAGCCCCACGGGGGCTGAGACTTCCCCCTTGCCGCTCCCGATCCGTCGGCGAGGAACGAGGATCTCATGACCACACGCTTCCCCATCACCCCCCTCGGCCTCGAGAAACTCCGCGAAGAGCTCAAGCACATCCGCGAAGTCGAGCGCCCGCAGAACGTCCAGGACATCGAGACCGCGCGCGAGCACGGTGATCTGCGCGAGAACGCCGAGTATCACGCCGCGAAGAACCGCCAGGCCGAGCTGGCCGCACGCCAGCAATACCTCGAGAGCCGCATCTCGCTCGCGCAGGTGATCGATCCCGAGGAGGTCGACAGCGAGACGGCTGGGTTCGGCGCGACCCTCACCTTGCTCGACAGCGAGACCGACGAAGAGGTCGTTTACTACCTGGTCGGCGAGGACGAGTCGGACGTCAAGGCCGGCAAGATCTCGATCTCGGCCCCGATCGCCCGCGCGATGCTCGGCAAGGCCGCCGGCGACGAGGTGACCGTCAAGCTGCCCAAGGGCGAGCGCGAGTACGAGGTCGTTCGGGTAGAGTACAAGCGGATCCCCTGATGCCCGCCTCCGCACGACTCACGCTGCGCGCGCCCGCACTCGGGCTCCTCCTCGGCTTCGGTCTGGCGTTCGCGCCCACGGGCTGCAAGGCCGATCGCGGAGAGGTCTGCCGCTGCGCGAGCGACTGCCGCGACGGGCTCGTGTGCGTGGTCGAGGGCCGCGAGGTGCTCGAGCAGGGCGAGTGCACGACCTCGACCGAGGTCGGGCACTGCGTCGACGACGACTCGATCGGCGAGCTCGAGGCCGGGCTCGGCGACATGCCGATCTTCGACGACATGCCGAGCAAGCGCGATCTCGGCGGTGGCGAGTCGACCGACTCGGATTCGACCGAGTCGGACTCGACGGACTCGACCGAGTCGACCGACTCCGATTCGACCGACACCGACTCGACCGATAGCACCGACTCGACCGACAGCACCGACTCGACCACCTGACATCCCAGGGCCATCGGGAT
>CBFGLP010000255.1:0-3658 GCA_965649595.1 uncultured Myxococcales bacterium
GGCCACCACGGCGGCAACCATCCGGTCCGCGACGAGCGTGACCGCTCGATCGCGATCACCTCGCAGAACCACGGCTTCGCGGTCGACATCGAGAGCCTTGGCGCGGGCGCCGAGCTGACCCACGTCAACCTCTTCGATCAGACCGTCGCGGGCCTGAGCTTGAAGGACCGGCCGGTGTTCAGCGTGCAGTACCACCCCGAGGCGAGCCCGGGGCCGAACGACTCCGACGCGCTCTTCATCCGCTTCGCGACCGAGGTCCGGGCGTACCGGGATCGTCGTCGGGCCCACGCCTGAGACCTTTGTCGGCAACCGGCCGACGAAGCGACTACGCTCGCCCTGAGCCATGGCCGTGCCCGGGCAACCGCGTCGCAAGGATCGAGCGCCCAGGCTCGCCTCGCGGGCGCGCGGGGGCCTCGACGATCGGCGTGGCGACGAGCCGAGCGCTGGCCGCAAAGCCGAGCGCGAGATCGTCGGTGACGACACTCCACCAGCCGGCTTGGCCCTCGACGCGCTCGCGGCCGCCGTGTTCGCGGGCGAGGTCGGTCGGGCCCGGCTCGCGCCGCTGTTCGAGCGCTTCGAGCAGGACGTCGGGCGGGTCGCTGGCGACGACGTCGACTTCGAGCTCTTGCAGCTCGTGCGCATGGACTGGGCGCTGTGCGACGCGGCGATCCCCGGCGGGAGCCCGGGCGACACCTGGGCGTGGCGAGCGATCCACGGCGAGGTGCCCGGCTTCGTACCGACCCCGAGCTGCCAGCAAGCGGCGCGCTCGATCACTGGCTTGTTCGAGGTGTTCCCCGGCGAGCCGACGTGGGTGCGCGAGCGCTTGAGCGGGCTGGTGCTGCGGCTGTTCGACAGCATCGGACCGTGGCCGCACGCCGAGCCCGAGCGGCCGGCGGCGCTGTGGGAGCTGCGCTTGGTGCCGGACCCGGCGGGAGGCTTTCACGTGGCTCGTCCACCGCTCGACTACCCGCCCGATCTGCTCGACTTGCTCGAGCGCGAGTTTGGGCAGCGCTTCTCGGTTCCACGCTGGCCGAGCATGCAGGACCTCCGGCGCGCACGGCTTCGCTACACGCGAGCGGGCGGTCGCACGCCGATCAGCCGAATGATCCACTGGCGGTGACGATCGAGCTCAGGGCTTCGTCGGCCCGTCCGGGCCGAAGGGCTTCGTCGGCCCGTCCGGGCCGAAGGGCTTGCGAAGCAGCGCGGGCCAGCGATGCGGAGGTTGGCGGAGGATCAGCAATGGATCGATCGCCACGTCGTCGACCCGCAGCTCGAGCGCGAGCTCGCGCGATCCGGTCAGCCCGATCGCGGTCCCCTGCGCGACCGGGAGCCCGGCATAGACCAACGCCTCTGCGACGGGACGGTAGCGGCTCTCGAGGTTGCCCTCGTGATCGACGATCAGCTCGAGCGTGCCGTCCTCGCGCTCGATCACCTCGCGGACCCGGCCATCGGCGATCGCCAGCACGTAGGCTCGCTCGTCGCACGCGAACCATTGCGCTGGCGATTGCTCGTAGCGTCCGCTGACCGAGTCGAGCCGCCAGCCAAACTCGGTTGTGGGATCGACGTTCTCGAGCGGCCAGTCGGCCCAGGCCCGCGGTCGCAGCGGCTCGAGCCCCTCGGCGAAGGGATCCGCGAGCGGGTCGGGTGGGGGGCTCGGCGGAGCAGCCTGCGGGCTGGGTTGCTGCTCGGCGGGCTCGGGGGCGGCCTGCGGCGAGCTTGGCTCCTCGCACGCGACGAGCAGCGCGGCGGTCAGCAGAGCCGTGCGGAGAGCCAACACGGGCGCGAGGATGCCGACACGGCCGCGCTCGTACAAGCCGCCCGGCTACTCGGCGATCGCACAGATCCCGACGTTCTCGTAGCCGGGCGGTGCGGTGCCCGCCTCGTAGTACGCCACGCACGTCTCGGGCGCCGTGCAGGGGTCGGGCTCCGCTAGATCGCAGTAGGGCGTGCAGCAGCGAGCCGCGCCGCAGCTGTCGAGCACCTCGGCGGCGGTGCACTGCAAGCCGGGCTGGCAGCTCTGGATCGTGTAGCACATGTCGCCGTCGTTCCCGAGGCCTGCGTCGAAGCCGGGCTGCGAGCAGACGAAGCCCTGCGTGCCGACGCCGTAGCACCCGAGCCCGCCGTCGCAGTCCTGCAGCAGCGGATCGCAGTCGTCCTGGCACAGCGGCAAGGTCCCGTCGTTGAACGACACACACTTGGCGTCGGGCAGGCCGTCCTCGCTGCAGTCCTGCGTGCCCGCGTTGCAGAACGCCAGGCACACGCCCTCGCCGGTCGAGCCGGAGGTCTTGGTCATGCAGAACAGGCCGACGTCGCAGTCGTCGTTGTCGACGCCGCGCGTGCAGGGATCACCGAGCTGCTTGTTCCCGGTCAGCGGCACGCACTTGTTGGCGTCGACGCAGCAGGAGCCTTGCTCGACCACGTAGCCGGTGCACTTCTCGCCATCCGGGCAGTCCTGGACGGCCGGGTCGCAGGTGTTCGTCGCTCCGCCGTCGGGCAGGTTCACGAACGACCCGTCGCTGTCCACCTCGCCGCTCGATCCCGACTCGTCCGCGTCCATGTCGCCGGTGGTGCTCGAGTCCTCCTCGGTGTCGTCGGCCACGTCGTCGTCGCTCGGCGTCTGCTGTTTGTCCGAGCAGCCTAGCAAGCCGAGCGCCAGGCCCAATGACGCGATCGCTCGCCTCGTTCGAAACCTTGGATCTTCGTAGAGCAGTGACCTGATGTTCATCGTATCGTCTCCGAGTCGCGGCTCGACTCTACGCCAAGGTGCGCTCTCCTCGGAGGCGGATTGCCCTGGTCAGCCCTCCGGGCTGAGCCCTGTCAGCCCAGCGCCGGCCGAGGGTCGCGGGCTCGTCGCGGACTGATTCGCCGGTCTGCGCGAAAGCGGCCGCGCACGCATGGCCGAGCATCACCTCCTGGTCCTCGTCCGTCGATTTGCGGGGCCGTCCAGCAGGCTTGTCTACTCTTGTAGGTCCGCGACGGAATCGTCTAAGCTTGCCGCGTCTTGAGCAACATCGAGCCCACGCCCTTCGGCGACAAGTATCTGCTCGTCGAGCACATCGCCACCGGCGGTATGGCCGAGGTCTACCGCGCCCAGTACACGGGCATCGAGGGCTTCGCCAAGGAGCTGGTCGTCAAGCGCCTGCGCGAGGAGTTCGTCGAGCGGCCGGAGATCGTGCAGATGTTCCTCGACGAGGCCCGGGTGGCCGCGACGTTGACCCACAACAACGTCGTCCACACCTACGACCTCGGCGAGCTCTATGGTGAGTACTTCATCGCGATGGAGCTGCTGGTCGGCCAGGAGCTCGTCGCGGTGCTGCGCCGCTGCGGCCAGACCGGCCAGTCGATTCCGATGGATCTCGCCATCGGCATCATCATGCAGGCGCTCGAGGGCCTCAATTACGCGCACAGCCGGGTCGACGAGAACGGCGAGCCGCTCGGGCTGGTCCACCGCGACATCAACCCGACCAACATCGTCGTCAGCGGGGACCTGCGCCGGATCACGCTGGTGGACTTCGACCTCGCGACCCACGTGCCCTTCCGCATGCCCCGCGAGGCGCTCGACAGCGGGCTCTGGCTTCCTTGATCCTCGATGAACTCGCCAAAGCTCGAATCCTCGCTCTCGCCCACCGGACGATCGAGGCTGACCGGCTGGCGGCCG
>CBFGLP010000256.1:0-3387 GCA_965649595.1 uncultured Myxococcales bacterium
GGTCGGATCACCGTCGCCGTCGCCGGTCGTGTCGGTCGGGTCGCCGTCGCCGTCGCCGGTCGTGTCGGTCGGATCACCGTCGCCGTCGCCGGTCGTGCTCGCCGTGGACCCGCTCTCGTCCTCGCCCTCGGGGCTCGATTCCCCGGAATCATCCGTCGCCGAGGTCTCGCCGATCTCGTCGTCATCCGTGTTGTCGTCACCGCAGGCGACCATCGACAAGGTCACCGCACCCATCGCCAAGATCCACGCTCGTTCGAAGGTCTTCATGATCATGCACCGGATAGTGTCGCATGAATCGCTTCGCAGACCGGCTCGATTGGGCCTCGTCGCGGGTCCAGACATCCGACACTCCGGCATCGGCTCGCCCACGCACGTACCCCGATCACCAACTTCGCGGGGTCTGGCAGTTTTGCTCGGCCGCTGCGCTTGCGCTGACCCGACCTGCGGGTGAGAGTGACTGCCTCTCGTCCACCTCCAATGAGCGTCCGACCCGAGCGCTTGGCGGCTGCCTCCCGCCTGCTGCAGAACGACCTCCTCGAAGCCCTCGCGCTGGCCTCCGACGCGATCGCGGACGACCTCGCGACCCGACTCAACATGGTCGCGTGGGAGCGCGAGGAGCAGATCGGCATGGCTCAGCGTCGGCTGCTCGAGCTGCGGGAGCGTCGCTTCGACCACCACGGCGGAGAGCCCGTGCGCGTCCGCGAGCTGGCCTCGCAGCCGCTCGAGGCGCTCGAGCTGGCTTGGCGTTGGCTCAGGCAAGGCTCGCGGGTGCACGTCGAGAGCGAGGCCGATGCCTGCCTGGCCGTGCATCTGATCTTGTCCGAGGTCAGCGAGCTGCTCGGGCACGAGGCGCTCACGAGCTCGGCGCCCGGCGAGCTCGACCACGAGCACCGCGAGTGGCGGTCGATCGGGGTTCGACCTCGACTCCCACGCGTGGCCCTAGTCCAAGCCGATGCCGATCGCGAGCTCGCAGCCTATGTGCTCGCGCGCGCGTGCCTGCGTCGGACCGGCTTCGATCCGCGGGTCGTCCATCGCGTGCTGGTCGTCGGCCCGACTGATCGACTCGAGCGCAACCTCAGGCGGCTGTGGGTCGGCACGCGCATGGGTCCGGTCGATGACGAGGAGGCCTTCGCAGGACCGGTCGACGAGCGTCGAGCCGAGCGCTTCCTCGATGTCGATGCGGTCTGGCAGGCGGCCGAGGGCGTGAAGGTGCTCTGCGCTGGAGGTCGGCTACAGCGGGCTGGTAGCGAGCGGCTCTGCTTCCTCGCGCCGGCCTTGCTGCGTGCGCCCATCGAGGCAACCGTTGGGCTGCCCGAGCCGGTCGGGCCGATGTTGATCTTGCACCCGATCGCCGATCCATCCCTCGCCGAGGCCGAGCTCGAGCGGCTGACCAAGAGCGGGGAGGGGCGCCTGCGCTTCGGCAGCAAGCCTCGCCACATCGAGCTGCGGGGCGACGACCGCGTGTTCCATGGCGCGTTGCTGGCCGAGCGCTTGCCTCCCGGCCTGCCCGAGCCCCGGCCCTGACCAGAGGGCTCGATCGGATGGTGGCGCTCGAGCCGACAAAAAAGAGACGCCCGCGAAGGACGTCTCTTTTCGATCGCGGCTGGACCGATCGCTCAGCCCGCGCCGACGCAGCCGGTGCAGAGCCGCAGGTGACCGCGCTGCTCGTTGGGGAATACCTCAGCCTCGAAGTCGTCAGGCCCCTCGGTGTAGTCGATGAAGGCGCAGTCGTTGCTGATCGCGTTGATGCGGATGCCGGTTCCTTCGATCGCCGGCTCGCCCGGGTAGTTGATCGCCGCGCGCTCCTGCCAAGGAATCGTCGCGTAGTCCGGATCGATAGCGCAGTTTGCGAACGACTCGCAGTCGATGACCGCCTGGCAGGCGTCCTGGGCTCCGGCCGAGAAGGTCCCGCGGTTCTCGAGGATCACGTCGTACCAGTTGTCGGTCGGCACATCGATCGTGATGTTCGAGGCCTGACCCGGGCCGTTCTCGATCGTCACGAAGCTCGGATCGGTGCAGCCGCACTGCGGGTCGTAGCCCATCTCCTCGCAGGTCATGCTGGCAGCACAGCCGGCGTAGTGGGCGATCTCGGGATCGAGGCTGACCTCGACGTTGCCCGAGTCGAGGCTGACCGAGAGCGTGCCGGCGAGGTTGTAGACCTTCACGTCGCTGCGGTCGGGGTACACGCCAGCACCCTCGGCGAGGTTGTCCTCGGTGACGATGTCGAGCGCGCCGTCCCAACCGGCCGGAATCGTGACGCGGATGTTGGCGCCGTCGCGGATCGGCTGCTGCAGGCCGTCGTAGTAGACCCTGAAGTAGCAGGAGGTCGAGCCGTCGAGGAAGCATAGATCCTCGTCCATATCGGGCGTGGGCTTGGCAGCCGTCGCCAGGTCGTAGATCCACGGATGCATGCGGTCGTACGCCTCTTGGGCGAGCGAGTCGCTCTTGGCGACCGTGAAGCGCTGGATCTCGATCTTGAGCGCGGGCGCGGCCGGGTCGTAGCGGACCTCGACGTCGCCGCGGTTCTCGAAGTTGTCGGAGGTGCCGTTGTCACCGATCGACAGGAGGTTGAGATCGGCGAGGTTCGCCGCGGGCACCTCGAGGACGGTCTCCCACTCGTCGACGTAGGGCTCGTTGCCCTTTCCGACGCCAGGGCCATTGTCGTCGTTGCAAGCGCCGAGTAATGCGGCGGCACACAGGAGCAGGCTGGGGGGAAGCAGGCGCTTGTTCATGCGAGACTCCGTCCGGGCGGGCAGGATAGCGGTCGACGGGGGGCTGGGCAATCGCTCGTTCGGTGCTGGCGGCGAGGTCGATTGGGCGTGCCCTGGGTCACGGTGGGAGCGGCTACATGGCTCGAAACACCGAGATAGGTTCCTCCGAGACAGGTCCTTCGAACATGTCCGACACACGCGAGACAGGATTCCACGCGCCCCCTGCACAGCTCGATCTACCAGCGCTGGAGCACGCGATTCTCGAGCTGTGGCGGACCAACCATGTCGAAGACCGCAGCTTACACGGCCACCGGCCAGGCGAGCCCGTTCCCGCGGACGCCGGGGACAAGCCGCAGTTCGTGTTTTACGACGGCCCGCCGTTCGCCACTGGGCTTCCGCACTACGGCCACTTGCTCGCGGGCACCATCAAGGACGTCGTACCGCGCTACTGGGCGATGAACGGCCACGCGGTCGAGCGCCGCTTTGGTTGGGACTGCCATGGTCTTCCGATCGAGAGCTTGGTCGAAGACGAGCTCGGCGTGCACGGCCGGGTCGAGATCGAGGCGCTCGGCGTGCCCAAGTTCAACGCCGCTTGCCGTGCCGGGGTGCTGCGCTTCACCGAGGAGTGGCGCCGAGTCGTGCAGCGGATGGGTCGCTGGGTCGACTTCGACAACGA
>CBFGLP010000257.1:0-2618 GCA_965649595.1 uncultured Myxococcales bacterium
ACTTCGCCCCCGACGAGGCGGTCGTGCGCCGGCTCGGGCCCGGCGACGTGTTCGTGTTCTCCGGCGGCAGCCGAGGCGTCGTATTCGAGTGCGCGCTGGCCCTCGCCCAGCTCGGCGTGCAGGTCGTCATCAGCGGACGCACCGAGCCGCCCGACCCCAACGCCGCCTGGGTCGGGCTCGACGACGAGGGCTTCGAGGGCTTCCGTCGCAAGCTGCTCGAGCAGCGTCGAAGCGCGGACCCACGCCTGACCCCGGTCGCGTTCGCCCGCGAGTTCGCCCGCTACCAGCAGCAGCGCGAGCTGCATCGCAACCTCCTGCGGGCGCGGGCGCTCGGCGTCCCGCTCGTCTACGAGGTCTGCGACGTCATGGATCGCGAGTCGGTCCGGGCGATGATCGATCGCGTGCGCGAGCGCTACGGTCGGATCGACGGAGTCGGCCACGGCGCGATGGTCGAGTGGTCGCGTAGCCTGCCCAACAAGAACCACGAGATCATCCACAAGACCACCATGGTCAAGGTCGCCGGGCTCCTGCACCTGATCGACGCCACCCGGACCGACGAGCTCGAGATCTTCGTCGCGTTCGGCTCCGGTGCCGGTCGGTTCGGCAACCGCGGACAGACCGACTACTCCGCCGCCAACGCGCTGATGGCCACGGCCCTGCGGGCCAAGTCCCGCTCGCTGCTCGAGCACACCCACTGCGTGACGATCGACTGGACCGCTTGGCGCGAGGTCGGAGCCGCGGCCGATGATCCAGACCTGGCGGCGCGCGTGCGGGAGACCGGCGTGTCGTCGGTGTCCGTCGAAGAGGGCGTATGGCACTTCGTCAACGAGGTGTTCCTCGGCGACGCCCACGAGGTCGTGATCTTCTCCGAGGACATGCAGTGGAAGTGGTTCGGCCTCGGCAGCCAGGGCGAGGGCTCCGGCGAGCGTCGCAAGTGGACCGACGATCGCGGCGCCCCGCTGGTCCCCGGCGAGTGGCCGATGCTCGATCGCGCCGGCACGCTGGTCGATCGCAAGGGCCGGCCGACGATCGCGTTTCACCGCCGGCTCGACGTTCGCCTCGACCACTTCTTGGCCGAGCACCTGCTCCACGACGCGCCGATCCTACCGGGCACCTTCGGTTGCGAGCTGATCGCCGAGGGGGCCGCGATCTCGGCGCCCGGCTGGCACGTCGAGTCGCTCGAGAGCTACGAGATCGGAGCCCCGGCCAAGCTCGGCAGCAACGGCATGCTGGACCTGCGCGGCGAGATCGTCGTGCTCGAGCAGGGCCCGGACCGGCGCCTGCTCGAGATCACCACCCGCTCGGACCTGGTCCTGCGTGGCCACACGCTGCAGAGCGACCGCCTCCACCACCGAGCAAAGGTGGTCCTGCGCAAGGGCGAGCGGGGGCCGCTGCGAACCGAGCTGACCCCGCCCGTCGACGATGGCGGCCTGCTGCGCTCGCGCTCCGTGTTCGCGCTGTCGAGCGATCCGGTCCTGCTCGGGCCTCAGTTCCTGCGCGGGCAGTGGATCCGGACCAGCGAAGACGAGGTGATCGGGACCATCCGACCGCCGCGCGAGCGCGCGATCATGTCGCGCAGCGCGATGCCGCAATTCCAGCTGGATCCGATGGTGCTCGACACCGCGTTTCAGATCGCCGCGAACTGGGACGGGATCGTCAACCGCTGGGTCTCGGTGCCGATGGGGGTTGGGCGGATTCGGCTGGGCGCGCGGGTGCGACGAGCCGGCGAGGTCACGCGGGTGCGCGCGAAGGTCGAGCGGGTCGTCGATCCGGACGTGTTCTACAGCTTGGTCGTGTTCGGGGACGATGACGAACCGCTGCTGGCCGTCGAGGGGATGTGGCTGCGGCGGGCCGGGAGGATCGCGCCAGAGCTGCTCGGGTTGATCGAGGAGGAGGCCCCGAGCGAGCCCCGGCTGCGCGAGGCGAGCGGCTGACCTCAATAGAAGTCGATCGACCCGAGATCGAAGGTTTCGTTGGGACGCACCCAACGCAGCCACACCTCGCCCGACCACGTGCAGGATTCTCTACGGCCTTTGGACCAAAGGATACCCCTGTTCCAACGACCGATCGCTGGTTCACACCGCTAGCATGCAACTAGGCATTTCGCTCATCGTGCACCAATTGCCCATTGGTTGCCTGACGCGAAATCGGTGACGAAAAAAATTCTCCACGGCGCTTGGAAAACCCCTCCATCAGCTTGTCAGGGCGCGCGACCATGCAACCCGCAGTCATTCGTTCGACCCCAGTATTTTTCACCGCAATTGTGGCAATGGGCCTCGGCACGGGGTGTGCGCCCGAAGGCGAGGATTTCGAAGATGAGTTTCGCGTCATCAATGGCGACCCCGCGCCGAGCAACGTCGCCGAGTACGCGGCGACCGTGGCCCTGCACCAGCGCTTCGGTGATCAGGTGGCGATCTCGCCCTTCTGCTCGGGCACGCTGATCAGCGACGACGTCGTGCTGACCGCGGCGCACTGCTGCGACGAGTCGGCCGGCGGGACCAAGGCCAACCCCTTCGAGCCCGAGGACGTGGCGATCTACTTCGGCGAGGGCCCGGCGTTCGTCAACAACACCCTCAATGGCGACTTCTACGCGCTCTCGCAGGTAGCCATCCACCCGA
>CBFGLP010000258.1:0-9438 GCA_965649595.1 uncultured Myxococcales bacterium
GGCCGCGATCGCGCGGATCACCGGAGCAGCCGCTGGCTGCGGGTCGCTCGCGGCAAGGTCACGATGGTTCGCGTCGAGAAGGATGGCCGCATGCAGGGCGATCGCCTGCCCTGCGAGGGCCTGCCGATCGAGCCGAGCCGAGCCGCCGACCGCTAGCGCGGGTGCACGAGCGCGTCGCGGGTCGCCAACGCGAAGCTGCGTCGCAGCGCGGTCTCTCGTGCTCGCGGATCGTTCGGAGCGAAGGCCACGCGCGCGCGCAGGCTCGCGATGCTATGCGTGTCGCGAGCGTCGAGCAGTGCGAAGAGCAGCGCTCGCTGGCCCGCGACGACCGGATCGCTCGGGCCACGCTCGAGCAGGTCGAGCAGCGCGTCGGGCCGGTCGTCGAGCAGCTCGAACGCGCGTGCGATCGCGTGGCGGCGGGCAAATCCGGCGTCCTGCCCATTGGTCGGGGGCGTCTGATCGAGCTGGTGCGCGACGCTCAGCCACGCGTGCGCTTGCTCGGCCACCCGCGTGGCGCTCGGCCACTCGACGGGCAACTCGGGCTCGAGCTCGCGGGCGCCGGCCTCGTGGCGGGCCTTGGGGATCTGCTTGCGCGCTCGCTCGACTCGCTTGGCGAGCCTGCGCTCGTACTCGCGAAGGTCACGAACCCGGAGATCCTCGGTCACCAACGCGAGCACGGGATCGAGGCCATAGCCGCCTGGATCGCCACCTTTTTGGATCGCCCGGTCGAGCGCGTGATCGATCAGGCGATGATCGAAGAGCCGATCGATCTCCTGCGCGAAGGGCAAGAGCAGATCGATGCCGAGCGCTCGAGCCTCGGGTCGCCGCTGCGCTTGCGCGGCGATCCGCGAGGCTGGACCGCCACGCTCGAGGTACTCGCGGGTCCGCTGCCGCTCGAGCGCGAGCAAGGCCGAGTCGCTCGCGTGGGCGGTGTTCTCGAGGTCGATCAGCAGCGCGAGCAGCTCGAGCTCGGTGTCGGCGAACACCCGCTCGAGGCCGGCGACGCGCCGCTGCCAGTAGAAGCGACAGAAGCTGCGTCCGTGCAGCAACGCTCGCGCGGCGAGCAGGCGAGCGAAGGGCGGCAGCGGTCGACCGGGCGAGAGGCCCAGCGCGTGCAGACCCTCGATGTGGACGCGGGCCAAGAACGCGTGGGCGCGCGTCCGCTCAATCTCCTCGGCTTGGCGTCCGGCCGGATCGATGGCCTTGCTCGGGCGGGCGAGCTGCAGGTAGGCCAGCTCGACGGCGGCGAGCAAGCGGTCGTCGATCGGGGTCAGCAGGGCCGTGGCTGGATCGGGCAGCTCGCTCGGTAGCGGCTGGGTCGAGCGATCGAGCGCGGCCAGGCGAGCGAGCCCCTGCAGCTCGGGGTGCTCGTCGAGGCGGGTGATCCACGCGGCGGCCTCGGCTGCGCTCTCGACCTCGAGCAAGGCCACGCGGGTGCCCGCACGGTCGAGCACGATCCCCGGGCACAACACCGGCAGCAGGGCGAGGTCGGCCGTGACCCGCTGGGCTCGCGCGCGCAGCTGCTCGCAGTCGTAGACCGGCTCGATCGGATCGGGATCGACGGCCACGGGCTCGGCTGGCTGCGCGACGACCTCATCGTCGCTGCGGCTCGGCGCTGGCTCGCTCGCGTCCCCACACGCGAGCCCGAGCGCCAGGCCGAGCCCGAGGGCGAGCCTCCAACCCGGGCACCCGAAACGAGCACGTCGGCGAGCGACGCTCATGCCTCACTGCTCGACGAGCCGACGGATGACCTCGCGCAGGCGATGGACCCCGCCCATGTCGCGAGCCATGAACTCGAGCCCGACCCCTTCGTCGTTGTTGTCGTTGCGCACGACCCCGAGGATCTCGAGCGGTCGGGCGCTGCCGGGCGGGGTGATCTCGACGATCACCTCTTCATCGACCACCGGGCGCTCGGTCGCCGAGGTCAAGAGCAGCGCGCCGCCCTCGGAGATCTCGGATAGCGCGGCGGTTCGAAAGTCCCGCTCGCCTCGGCGTCGCCAGCGAACCTCGACCAGCACCGGCAGCCGGACGTGGCGGCGACGGGCGGTCAGCTCGAGCTCGCCAGTAGCGACCCGCTGGAGGAACTGGACCTTGCGCCACTCGGAACCGGTACACAGGACCGTGCCGCCGGCACGCACCCGCAAGCGGGGGCGTGCTGCATGCCATTCCTGCCCAATCGCCCGAACCATCATCTTGCCGGGCAGGCCGGTGAACGAGAGCTCGAGCAGGACTTCCTCGCCAGGCTCGTACCCTTCGGTCGTGTACACCTCGAGCGCGTTCTGCTCGCGGAGTGCCGCGACGAACTCTTCGGGTGTCGGGTAGTGGGAGCGTATTTTTCGCAAGGAAACGTACGTCCGTCGGAGTGTGCGCACGCTACCACAGTCGGTTGGTGTGTGTGCGGCTTTGGTCACGATCAGAGGAGCCCGGCTTCTGTGCGAAGTCACGCATTCCAGGCAATCCTGGCGGTTCGTGGGGGCGTGGGACTGGATCGCGGCCAGGGTCACGCCCGCAGATTTGTGTTTAGTCTGCGCATCGTGGCGATGCCCGACACCCGGCCATTGATCCTGCTTCCGACCTACAACGAGCGTGAGAATTTGGAGGCGATCTTGGAGGCGATCCTGGCCGCCGAGCCGGAGTTCGAGGTGTTGGTGATCGACGACGCCAGCCCCGACGGGACCGGAGCGCTGGCCGACGCGAGGGCAGCCGTAGAGCCGCGGGTCCACGTGCTGCACCGCGCGGGCAAGGAAGGGCTCGGCAAGGCGTACATCGACGGCTTTCGCTGGGCGCTCGCGCACCCGCGCGGCTACACGCACGTATTCGAGATGGACGCCGACTTTTCTCATGACCCGCGCTACCTCGGCGGGATGCTGCGGGCGTGTCGGGACGGCGGCGCGGACGTGGCGATCGGGAGCCGTTATGTGCCCGGCGGCGGGACGAAGGGGTGGCCGCGCCGGCGCGAGCTGCTGTCACGCGGCGGAGGGGCCTACGCGCGGCTGATCTTGGGCATGCCGCTGCGCGATCCGACGGCGGGGTTCATTTGCTTTCGACGGCAGGTGCTCGAGGCGCTGCCGCTCGATCGGCTCGAGACGCGTGGCTACGGGTTCCAGATCGAGATCAAGTACCGCGCCCTGCAAGCGGGCTTTCGAGTGGTCGAGCTGCCGATCGTGTTCGCCGAGCGCGAGCGGGGACAATCGAAGATGTCGGGCAAGATCGCCGCCGAGGCGGTGCTGCAGGTGCTGCGCCTGCGCATGCGCGGCTGAGCGGGCCTCGTCAGCCCGGCTTCCGAGCGTTCGCGGAAGGTGGTAGGCAGCGGCCGATGCCCAGCAAGGTCTGGTTGTCCACGCACGGACGTCCCCTCGATCCCGAGCACGCGACCATCAGCGTGTTCGATCGCGGGTTCCTCTACGGCGACAGCGTGTACGAGACCATGCGGACCGTGAAGGGCAGGGTGGTCGAGCTCGACGCCCACCTCGAGCGACTCCATCGCAGCGCGGCCGGCATCGCGTTCGAGCTGCCGTTCAGCAACGGCGACATCGCGGCGGCGCTCGACGAGGCGCTCGTGGCCGCGGCGGAGCCCGACGCCCGCATTCGGCTGATCGTCACCCGCGGGACCGGACCGATCGCGCTCGACATCCGGCTGGCCGAGTCGCCGATCTTGGTGATCATCGTGCAGCCGCTGGTGATCCCGCCGGCCGAGGAGTACGAGCGCGGGATCGCGGTCGTGATCGTCGGTGAGCGGGAGGGCTCGGTCCGACCCGGGCTCAAGACCGGCAACTACCTCGGCAACATCTTGGCGCTGCGTCGCGCTCAAGAGCAGGGCGCCGAGGATGCGATCATGTGCAACGCCGAGGGCGCGGTGGCCGAGGGGGCGACCTCCAACGTGTTCATGATCGTGGGCGGCGAGGCCCACACCCCCTCGCTCACGACTGGCCTGCTGGCGGGCATCACCCGGGAGACCACGATCGCGCTGCTGAGCGATCGGCTCGGCATGCGGACGCAGGAGCGCACGATCGAGCCCGACGAGCTGCGCGGCGCCAACGAGGTGTTCCTGACCTCGTCCGTGCGCGGCATCATGCCGGTCACCCGCGTGGACGGCCGGCAGATCGGCGACGGCCGCCGCGGCCCCATCACCGCCCGCTTGATGGACGCCTACTCCGACTACCTCGACGACGTCGGTGCTGGCTTCTCTCAGCCCCGCAGGACTTAGTCACCCGCCCGCGGCTGAAGGGCTGACGGGCGGCCGCTTGCGGACGGCTGCGGAGCCGTCTAGGGTACGCGCCCCGTGAAGCCGATCGAGATCTGCAAGTACCTCGGACCCGAGAAGGTCGACGCCTACTACAACCTGCTGTCCGGCAAGGAAGTTCGGGCTGTGCTCAAGGCCGGTGGGTCGCACTCCAACACGCCGAGCACCGCGTTCTCGCAGGCGGCCCGACGCAAGGTCTGGCGCAAGCGCTTCGACGGCGAGTTCGAGCGAGGCAACGAGCAGCTCGCGTTGGCGTTCCTGATCGAGTGGCTGATGCGGCACCACCGGCACCTGCTGGTCGAGTTCCTCGACTCGCTCGAGGTCAAGCACAGCATGGGCGAGACCGACGAGGACTTCTGCGAGACCCGCACGCCCGAGCAGCTGCGCGAGGCTGCGAGCAAGCTGCTGGCCAAGCACACGCCGCATCACGTCGCGACCTATTTGCTGCTGGTCGGGCACCTGCAGGAGAGCCCGGTGTTCGACGAGACCCCCGAGCTGCTGACCGCGGTCGGCGTGCCCGCCGACGAAGTGGCCGGCTACATCGAGGCGTTCCAGAAGCGCTTCACCAAGCGCAAGGCCAGCTAGCAGCGGCTCGGGCCCGACGTCGGGCCCGGCGCTGCTAAAGTCCGCTCCGGCGCGAGTCCGGACCGCACGAGCAAGCCCATGGATCGCCTGGCGATGTTGCAGAAGATGGTCGTTGCCAAGCCCGACGACCCCTTCCCCAAGTACGGTCTGGCGATGGAGCTGCGCAAGCTCGCCCGCCATGACGAGGCCTGCGAGGCGTTCTCGGTCTTGGTTGAGCGCCACCCCGGCTACGTGCCGGCGTACCTGATGTTCGGCAACCTGCTGGTCGGCATGGGGCTGCGCGAGCGGGCGCTCGAGCTGTTCGAGCGCGGCATCGTCCAAGCCGACGCTGCGGGCGACGATCATGCGCTCGGCGAGCTGCGGTCGGCTCGCGATGGGCTGGGTGGATGACCGACTCGCTCCCGACCGTGGTCTTCGCGAGCCCGCGCCGGCTCCCCAGCCCGCGCGAGCTGGCCGGACGGGTGGTCGTGCTCGACATCGCGTTCGCGTCCGAAGGGCTCGGCAAGGGCTTTCGCAAGACCACCGGGCGCTTCATCGAGCAGCTCGGGCCGCGCCTCGCTCGCTGGGTCGATCATCACGATCACCCAGCGCACGCCGAGTTCGCCAGCGACGATCGGTTTGTCCTCGCGACCAAGGCCGAGCACGGCGCCTGTCCGGAGATGATCACGCCGGAGCTGGTGCACGATACGGGACCGATCGACACGATCCTCGCCCACTTCGATCTCGACGGGCTCTACGCCGCCGTAAAATGGATCCTCGGTGGGGTCGAGCCCTACCCCGGAGCCGATGATGACGCGCGGGCCGTCGATACGCGGATTGGTCCGGTCAGCGCCGAAGCAGCTCGCATCGACAAGGCTCTGCGCGCGCACTATCGCGACGAGGCGCTCAAGCAACGGATCGTCCGTTACTTGATCCGAGGACTACCGGCTGGCCACGATCGCGAAGCCATCGACGCAGCCGCGGCCGACTATGATCGAATGGCCGATGCTGCGCGTGAGCTGGCGAACGCGTATCGAGTGCAAGACGGCATTGCGATGGTCAAGATCCCCGGTGGCGTCGGCGACTTCGACAAGACCGAGCTGCTCTTGCTGGGTCAGGAGCTGGCGACGGTCGCGGTCGTCGTCGATGGCGGCAACGTCAGCATCGCCGCCGCGTTCGACAGCGGGCTCGACTTCGTCGCATTGCTCGATTTGGGCGGCGGGATGCCGACGCGCGTCAACATCCCCAACAAGCGGTTGCCCGAAGCGCTCGAACGAATCAAGGCCGCACTGCAATCGCGTCCAGGCCCGCCCTCGAGCTCGCCCTCGAGCTCGGATTGACGCGCTCGATCAGCGGGTCGCGCGATCGACGACGAACCATCTCGGTGAACTGGGCATTGGCTCACGGGCCCGAGGTCCGGGGCGCGCTACTATTCCGGCGTGGCTGATTTTCGCGAGCGCAAGGCGCATGAGCGCCTGCTGGAGGGCCAAGCTGCGCTCGCCCGCGAGGATTTCATTGCCGCCGAGGAGGCACTGGAGCATTCGCTGCGCCTGGATCCACGCGCACGAAACGGGTGGTTGTTGTGGGCCGAGAGCCTCGAGCGGCAAGGCAAGATGCTCGAGGCGAGCCGAGTGCTCGAGCAAGGTCGTCGCCACCACCCCGAAGATCCAGCGCTAGAGCTCGCGCTCGCCCACGCTCGCGCCGAGACGGGGCAGTTCCTGGCGGCCGAGCAGGCGCTCGTCGAGCTGCACGAGCGCTGGCCCGAAGAGCGCGAGCCGCTGGCGCACCTGTGTCGTGTTCTTCGGGACACTCGCCAGTGGCAGCGCCTGGTCGAGCTGCTCGAGCGAGCGCTCGCGGGTCGCTTCTCGTCGGACTTCGAGCTCGCGGCCCTGCTCGAGCGCTGCCGGATCTGGCGAGACGAGCGGCACGAAGAGCTGCCGCCGCCAACCAGCATGCGCGAGCACCTGCAGCTCGATCATGGCTGTGTGCTCTTGGGCACCGGCCACGACGACGGTCTGACGATCCCCTGGTACTCGACCTACGCCTGCTCCGAGTTCGACGTGATCACCACCTGCGCGCGGCTGCTCGGCTTCGCCCAGCAGTTCGCGTGGACCTGGTCTGCCCTGCTCGCCGTCGATCCAGCCGCCGAGCCCTTGGTCGAAGCGTTGGCGAGGGTGCTGGAGATCCCAGTCGTCGGGGCCGAGCAAGGTGATCGAGCGCTCGAGCCCGACTCGACCCTCGCGGTGGCCTCGGTGCTCTCGCCGAGCTGGACCACGGACACGCCCGCGCACGTGCGGGCCTGCGCCGACGCGGGCAACCTGTTCGCGTTCGCGGTGCTGCACTACGAGCAGCACGACAGCTTGCCGCCGCTGATCGGCATCGCGGGCGGCGAGCGGATCTGTCTGCCCTGGTGGCGGCTGGGCGAGGCACGAATCGGGTTCTCCCGCTTCGGGCTGATCGACGAGCTGCCGCCCGAGATCGATCCACGCCCGGCCGCCGTGATCGCCGAGGACCTCGTCGAGCCGCTGCGGACGTTCTCTCCCGGGCCCGACTTCGTTCGTCAGCTGCGGTGGGCCCACGAGCATCGTGCCCACCTGCAGGCGGGCCTGCGCCGGCGCAGCGACTTCGCCCGGATCCTGCCGCACCCGCGCGCGAGCGCGGTCATGCCCGACGTCGATCACATACTCGGCGAGGGCGGGCTCGCCGAGCTGCACCGGGCGATCACCGAGCTCGAGCGACACCCCAGCGAGGTCGGCGAGCACGAGCTCCGTCTGCTCGAGCGGCGCTTCATCGACGCGCCCGAGCTGCGTCCGCGGGTCGCCGACCTGCTCTACCGCGCTGCGCCCGAGCGCTTCACCGAGCTGCTCGAAGCCATGATCGCGCGGCCGGAGGCCGAGCTGCCCGGGCGCGAGCGCGACGGCCTGCTGCACCTCTACGGCTGCAACCCATGGAACCGCGACGCGTCGCGCCAGCTGCTCCGCTGGTTGCGGATCGGCACGATGACGAACCGCAGCGAGGTGGTGCAGTCCAAGTACGGTCTGCACCACCTCGCCGAGGCGGGCGAGCAGGAATTCGAGCGCGTGCTCGCGCGCCTGCTCGCCGACGAGGCGCCGATCGTGATCGGGACGCTTCGGTGGTTGCACGACAACCCGCAGGTGCTCGCGCGCTTGCCCGAGGCCGAGCTCGGCGCGCTGATCCTGCCGCTGCTCGGCCACGAGCAGCGCGACGTCCAGTTCGAAGCGCTCCAGCTGCTGCGGGTCGCCAACTTCGGCTTGCCGCTCGATCGGCTCGAGCACCACTTGGCGCCGGACGTGCACCCACGCTTGCGCAGCGGCGCGGTCGAGTTGCTCGAGCTGCTGCCGATCGCCGAGGTTCGCGAGCGACTGGTCGCGCTGCTCGGAGAGGACGAGCCGGTGATCTGCTGGGCGGCGACCCGCTCGCTGCTTCGCGGGCAGGGCTCGGCTGGCGAGCGGATCGAGAGCGCGCAGCGGATCACCGAGCGGCTGCTCGGGCTGGTCGCGAGCGAGCAGGCAGGCACGCACCTCGCTCGGCGGATCCTGCAGGCGCTCACGAGCGCGGACAGCTTCGACTCGGTCGAGCCGATCCTGCGCAGCTGCGCGACGCTGAGCACGGGGGGCAGCCCCTCGGGTCTGAGCGAGAGCGAGTCGCTCGCGGTGTTCAAGCTGCTGGCCGCCGCGCTCACGCCAACCTTGCTCGCGTTCGACGATCCGCGCCTGCTCGGCTGGTTGCGTCGCGAGGCCAAGGCGTTCGGCCTCGATCCACCGCATGGGCTCGCACGCTTCATTCAGCACCACGGCAGCCCGGCGATCGAGCAAGACCTCGCGCTCGTTCACGCCGCGCAAGGAGCCGTCGATCCCTGGGCTGGCTACGAGGCGATGGCGGTGCTGGCCAGCTGGGGGGACGCTGAGGCGCGAGCCGAGCTGGTCCGGGCGCTCGACTACGCCTCGCCCTTCGCCGAGGCGGCGCTCGAGGCCTGGTACGGGGCGTTTGGGGCCAACGAGTTCGAGCGGCTCGAGCGGGCCCGCTGCGGCGATCCGCGGCGACAGGCGAGCGCGTGGCGGGTGCTGATCGATCGCGCGCGGCAGGGCTCGCCCTCGTCGCGCAGGTCGATGCGCGAGTACATGCAAGGCTCGCCTCGGCGGGCGCGCGCGTGGGCCGAGTTCATCGAGCAGCAGCTGCGCGGCGAGGTCCCGGGCAAGTTCGTGGTCGGCGGGCAGGATGCTTCGTGGGTGGTATTCGCCGAGCTCTTGCCGGACCGATTCGAGGCGCGGATCGAGCAGATCCTGAGCGGGACGCCCGATCGCTTCTCGCTGGATCTGCTGGTGTGGCTAGCTGACGAGCGGCCCGCGGTGGCGCGCGAATGGGCGGAGCGATTGATCGATTCGCCACATTGGGGGATTCGCCAGTGCGCGCGGCGGATCATCGAATCGCAGCCGCTCGCTTCGCTCGCGGTGGGGTCGGATGCGGGACCGGCAATGCTGTGATCGTACGCGTTTACATCCATCGGGTGGTGCGAGGGCCTAATTGGGGCGCAGGCCAACGCATGGGGAGGGCCTTTCCCCCCGGTGCATTGCCCCCGCTCTGCGATCCAAGTCTCCCAATCGAGGATA
>CBFGLP010000259.1:0-6438 GCA_965649595.1 uncultured Myxococcales bacterium
GACCTCTACTTCCGCCTCGACGTGGTCCGCATCGTGCTCCCGCCGCTGCGTCACCGCTCCGAGGACATCCCGCTGCTGGTCGAGCGCTTCTTCGATCGCTTCAACCGCGAGATGAAGCGCAACCTCGACGGCGTCTCGCCCGAGGCGCTCGACTGGCTGCTCGCCTACGACTACCCCGGCAACGTCCGCGAGCTCGAGAACCTGATCGAGCGAGCGGTAGCGCTCGAGAGCAGCAGCACGCTCGGCGCCCAACACTTCCCCGATCGACGCCCCCGCGTCAGCGAGCCGCTGCGCTCGCCCGAGCAGCTCCCCGAAGATGGCCTCGATCTCGACGCCGCGCTGACCGATCTCGAGCGCTCGCTGATCCTCGCCGCATTGACTCGCTCGGGCGGCGTCCGCAAGCGAGCGGCCAAGCTGCTGCGGATCAGCTTTCGATCGCTGCGCTATCGCCTGCAAAAGCTCGGCATCGAGGTCGGGCGCGACGACGAGTGACCGCACGCCGGAGCGGCTTTGCTCCGACGCGAGACTGTAGGCGAGCCTACCGGGCTGTCGATCGACCCTCGGAGCAGAAAGGGTCGTGCGCGCGGACGAACGGCCCGTTGGCCGTATCCGCTCGTTTTCGCTAGCAATTGCGGCAGGAACCCGTCCGAGTTTGGCAAAGGAAAACTCGATCATTCCTACCAACGACGGTGACGTTTTTCGGCACGGAGCCGAGAATCGTCGCTGCCCGATCGACATTCTGCGGCTCCGATCGGCACCAGCGCGATAGCGCACAGGCTAAACCCATGAGATCATTGAGGAGTGAGGCCAACACGACTAGGCATGCCCAGTGCTAAGACCGGGACCACAACGATGAGTCGCGCGTCGCATGCACCTTCCAACTTCGGCTGCTCCGGCTTCGCCGGGCGGTCGGGCCGGAAGAGCGCGGTCACGACGAAGGGCTCGCGCGGCTTCACGCTCATCGAGCTGCTCACGGTCGTGGCGATCCTCGGCATCATGGCCACGCTCGCGATCGTCGCCTACACGAAGAACCTCCGCAGCGCTCGTCGAACCGAGGTCATTGGCGACCTGTCCAACATCTCGCTGCGCGAGAACGCCTCGCTCTCGGTTCGTGGCCACTACGCCTCGACCTCGACCGACGAGGACGACACCTACCCGGTGACGCCGAGCGAGCTGCAAAACAAGGACGGCGCGATTCAGTGGTCGGTGATCGATGAGGGTTACACCCGCGACGCCGCTGCCCCCGACACGCAGTACTTCCGCGCTGGCGGCCTCGAGCACGGCTTCGACGCGCTCAACTTCTTGCCCGAAGGTGGACACAGCTGGTGTGTCTACGGCGTCATCTCGGGCGACGGAACCAACGGCGAGTTCGGCGACGAGCCGCCCAACTACAACCTCGCGCAAGAAGTGTTCCCCGCTGGCAGCCCCGAGCTCGCCCGCTTCTTCGCCCGCGACTGGTTCTACGCGTTCGCCAAGTGCGACTTCGATCGCGACGGCACGTTCTGGGAATTCACGACCGCACACTTCACCGCCGACGTGTCGATGGGCGACACGAACTACGGTGAATGACGAACATACGATTTCGCTCCTGTCAGCTCAGACATTCATTCAGACCCTTCGGGGCTGACGAGAACAATCAAGACTTCGACACGGGGGCCTGCCCAGCCCCTCGGCCATCAGCAACTTCGGACTCGAATCAGGACACGGAATAACAATGCAGATCGACATCAAGCGTCTCAAGCAGGCCCGCGGTTTCACGCTCATCGAGCTCATGATCGTCGTGGCGATCCTCGGCATTCTGGCCGTCGTGGCCGTGCCCGCGCTGCAGAAGTACATGCGCCGCGCGAAGACGGCCGAGGCCAAGACCCAGCTGGCCAAGATCTACGACGCGGCCTCGAGCTACTTCAAGTCCGAGCACGCCGAGCGCGGCGCGACCGGCTTCATCGGCCAGGGTGGTCAGGTCGAGACGCTCGCCTCGCACCGCTGCCCGCACCCGACCGGCCAGCCCCAGGGCGGTGAGGCCGGCATCACCCCGCCCCTCGATCTCAACTGCAACGAGGGCCCCGGCGGTCGCTGCATTCCCGCCGCGGGTGGCGGTGGCGCGGGCTACTACGACATCGCGCTGTGGAACAACAACGCGGTGTGGAACGGCCTGAACTACATGCAGGAGCAGGGCCACTACTTCCACTTCAACTTCATCGCGGTCAACACCACCGAAGGCTACGGCGCCTGCCAGTTCACCGCCCAGGCGTTCGCGGACCTCGACGACGATCAGATCTTCTCGACCTACGAGCGCAGCGGCGCCGCCGACATTCAGGGCGTGAACGCGGCGATTGGTCTGTACATCGATCAAGAAGTCGAGTGATCGAGCGATTCGAGCGTTCTCGGAGGTAGAAGGGGCGCACTGCGCCCCTTCTACCTTTTCAAGCTCCGTCGCAGCTCCGACAAGGGAACAACCGCAGTGGACCACCCGCGGCACCTGAGCTGTGGGTTTCGGCCGATCTGTCACGGCGACTCCGAGTCCACGCGAGTGAGCGTACGGACATCGAGCACACCCGTGCCCTCGTACAAGCAGCCTTCGACAATATAGTTATATGTACCGCCCACGAGGACTGGGACTGCAACTTTGTCTGGCAACGGGTCAACTCGACGCGCAGAACTGATACTCAGTGGGATGCCCAAAAAATCGGGCACTGGGTACGTCACGGGGCCGGAGAACAGCCTCAGCCGGTTATCCACCCGAACGACGTATCCACCCACGATGACCGAACATCCCGCATATCGCGCAGGGTCCGCTAGCAGGCGCTCATAGAAAACTGTGCAGGGTCGCGAATCGGGAGAGCAACAACACGGCGCGATACCTTCATTTGTGCCCTCACGATCAACCGCATTACGGCCTTCCTCGACTCCGCCCTCGCTGCTTACATCACGAGGCGAATTCCCATTCTCCTCGCTGCCATCGACAGGTGGGGAGGATTGGCACCCCAGGGCAAATGCACATGCAAGGTAAATCTTACGAATCACGGGCACAGCGCTCCCATGTTGAACTTATGCATGGCGGAATGAAGAAGTTATCGTCGTTTTCGCCGATGGGGTAGATCCAACCACCGCTCTCGGTGACCACGATCTGGTCTCGGCCCGGAGGCTGGGCGACCGTCGACCGCCGCCCTACCCTCGCGTTACCCTCTCCCCCGTGCGGAGGATCGCCCTCGTCCTGCTGCCGGTGTTCACCGCGCTCATGGTCCTGACCCACCGCCAGGTCCACGATCGCCGCGCCGAGTTCCCGCGCGACGAAGACGTCCTCTACCTCCCCCCCGCACACCACCTCGAGACCATGAGCCTCGGCTACCGCGAGGCGCTCGCCGACCTGATCTGGATTCGCGCGGTGATCTTCGCCGGCGATCGGGCTGGCGGCACCAACCACACCTGGATCATGGAGTACCTCGAGGCGATCTACACGCTCGCCCCGCAGTTTCGCCGGCCCTACGCGTGGGGTGGGGTCGCGTTCATCTACTCGGGCGAGGCGATCGATCGCGCCATGGTCGACCGAGCGATCACCCTCTATCGCCGCGGGCTCGAGCACTTCCCCGAGGACCACGAGCTGCTCTTCGCGCTCGGCATGCTGCTCACCCGCGACGTGCAGGTGCTGCCCGGCTACTCGCAAGACGAACGAGCCGCGGCCAAGGCCGAGGGCACCGAGCTGATCCGCAAGGCCGCCGCGTTCGGGGCTCCACCGCTGGTCCGCGAGCTGGCGGCGACGCTGGTCAGCGAAGGTGGGGCCGATCAGCTAGCTATCCAGTTCCTCGAGACCCAGCTGCTCCAGGCTGAAGACGAGGGCCACCGGCGGCTGCTAGAGCAGAAGCTCGAGGCGCTGATCGGCGAGACCAAGCTCGAGTCGGTCGAGCGCATGCGCGAAGAGTTCGAAGCCGAGCGCAAGGCAGCGTTTCCCTACCTGCCGCCGGACCTCTACGTGCTCGTACGCGAGCGGGCCGAGGTCGACGGTCCTGCGCCGCAGCCCGACAAGGACTGACCGCACTGGTGGGAACCAAAACGAAGAGCCCGGGGACGCCGGGCTCTCTCGTTCGTGCGGGGCTGGACGGCTTTGCGGTCCAGACCCCTACTTGCTGCCCTTGAGCAGCTTCGACTCGTTGGCCGCGACGCTGACCGTCTGCGTGTCGGTCTTGCCGTCGTCCCACTTCCACTTGACCGTGTGCGAGCCGGACGTGACCTTGACGAACACGGGCGTCTTCTTCGACTGCTTCTTGCCGTCGACGAACACGTCGGCCGGTGGCATGCCCGGGGCGACGCCGATCTTGAGCTCGGCGTTCTTGGGCTTGTTGTCGGACTTGGGCTTGGGCTTCTTCTCGACCGCCGGCTCGGGGGTGGGATCCGGGGTCGGGGTCGGGGCCGTCGAGTTGTCGGCCACGACCGGCGGGGTCCCGGTCGCGGCAGCCTTGGCGACCAGCGAGACGGTGATGTCCTGCGTGGCGTCGCCCGAGAACACGATCGGGACGGTGACCGGCTCGTAGCCCTCGGCGGTGCCGCCGATCGAGTACTCGACCCCGGCGTCGCGCTTGAGCTGAACCTTGTGCGAGTCGGAGCCCGAGCCGATCGCGGTGGTCTTGTCACCCGCGACCAGCGAGAGCGTGGCGATCTTGGGATCGACCTTGACCGTCAGCGTGACGTCGCGGACCGGCAGCTTGATCGCGGGGAAGTCGAGCGTCTGACCGGCGGTGATCGTCAGCTCCTGCGAGAAGGGCAAGAAGGTGTCGCCCTTGCTGACCTCGATCGTGTGCTTGCCAGGGGCCAGGCCGCTGATCACTCGCGGCGAGTTGCCGGCGTGCTCGGTCCCGTCGATCTTGACGGTGGCGTCCGGCGGCGTGAGCTCGAGGTTGAGCGTGCCGACCTCGCCAGCGGCTGGCTTGTCGCCCTTGTCGCCCGCGTCGGCGCTGCCCGAGCCGCCCTTGTCGTAGAGGAAGAAGTACCAGCCGCCGACCGCCAAGGCGGCGACCAGGACACCGACGAGGCCGAGGATCAGACCGATCGGGGCGCCCTTCTTCGGTTCGTCCGGCTCGGCGTAGCCCGGCGCCATCGCGGGGCCACCCATCGCGTGCGGCTGCTGCATCGGCTGCTGATGCATCGGTTGGTGCATCTGCTGCTGATGCATCGGCTGCTGATGCATCGGTTGGTGCATCTGCTGTTGATGCATCGGCTGATGCATCGGTTGATGCATCGGCTGCTGCATGCCCATCGGGCCCATGCCAGGGCCGGGCATGCCACTCGGCGGCGGCATCATCGGAGCCTGCATGCCGGCCGAAGGCGGCATCGTCCCGCCGGGTGCCGTCATCGGCATCGGAGCTTGCATGCCGGCCGAGGGTGGCATCGTCCCGCCGGGCGCCGTCATCGGTCCGCCGGGCGGCGGAAGACCACCCGGACGACCCCCGGGACCAGGCAACCCACGCGGCGCCGCCCCCATCGGCCCCGAAGGGGCTGCGCTCGGGGACGGACCGCTCGGCCCAGGCATCGCGGGCGAAGGAGCCGGCAGGCTCCCGGGGGCCCGTGCAGCGGGGGCCGCAGCAGCAGGTGCAGGCGTGGCCGCGAGCGCGTCACCCTCTTGGCCCTCGAAGAGCCGGGTCTCGAGCTCGTCGTCGTCCCAATCAAACTCGGAGTTGCCGCCCGAAGCGGGCGCATCGTCGCTGCCCGGCGGCTTGGGCCGCGGCGGGCCCTTCTTGCCGAGACCAGGGATGTCGGGCTTGGAGCTCGTCATCACCATGGTCTTCGCCCGCGCGCGTCCTCCTGGCTTGGGTGGACCACCGCGTGCGGCATCGGGCGGGAGCGTCGGATGAGCCTCGGTCGCCACCGCCGACGGACGACCGGGGGTCGGGGGCGCAGGCTTGCCCGCAGGTGGAGGCGGCGGCTTCTTGCCGCCAGCAGGTGGTGGAGGCGGACGACTACCCGGATTCACCATGGTGCTCTTCGGATTGGGCTTGGACGCAGGCGGCGGGGCTGGCGGGGGCAGCTGCCGCGCCTTCTCCTTCTCGGAATCGATGTCCTTGGCGAAGTGCTCCTGCATCCACTCGGTGAGGTTCTTGCGGCTGTAGAACAGCCCCTCCTCGAACATGAATGCCTGCAAGGCATCGTGCAGCTCCGCCGCGGTCTGATAGCGCTCGTTGAGATCGGCAGCGAGCGACTTCATCACGATCTGCTCGAGCTTGCTCGGCACCGCCGGGTTGATCCGGCTGGGCGGATCGACGGCGACGTTGCGAACCTTCTCGAGCGTGGCGAAGTCGGTCTCGGCCTGGAAGAGCCGCTGGTTGCAGAGGATCTCCCACAGCACGGCGCCGAGCGAGAACACGTCGCTGCGGCGATCGATGGTCGCGCCCTTGACCTGCTCGGGCGACATGTAGCCGAACTTGCCCTTGAGGATGCCGGCTTGGG
>CBFGLP010000260.1:0-2347 GCA_965649595.1 uncultured Myxococcales bacterium
GTGCCAGACGCCGCGGGGTTGCTCGAGCAGCTCGAAGTCCGCCGCCGGCTCGCCCGGCCCGACCAGCTTGGGCCGCACCCCGCAGCCGTCATAGGCGAGCTCGTCTGGTTGGATCGGTCCGAGCAGCCGCTGCGCCGCTCGAGCGAAGCTGTCCAGCTTGCGCTCGCCCTGCTGCGGGGAGAAGTCGTGCTTGCTCGCGTGCCAGTCGAGGTCCGGCCCGAGTCGACAGCCGCCGTCGAGCTCGAGCACCAGGTGGACGCCGAGCGAGGGGCTGCCGGGGACCTGGACGGGATAGATCAGCCGCTGCCAGGGCCTCGGGCGGCGAAGGCGAAAGTAGTCGCCGCGCGCGGGGATGATCGGGCGATCGACCCCGACTCGGGCCGCGATCTCGTCGGCGTGCAGGCCCGCGGCGTTGATCACCCGCTCGGCGGCGAGGCTGCCCCGGGTGGTCTCGAGCCGAAAGCCGGATCCCTGCGGCACGATCGCTCGGACCTCGGCGGAGCAGAGCACGAGCGCGCCGGCCTGCTCGGCCGCGCGGCGGAGCGAGCGTACGAGCGCGTGCACGTCGACGATGCCCGAGCGCGGTGACCAGAGCGCCAGCTCGATGCCTGCGGGCAGCTCCGGCTCGAGCGAGCGCGCTCGCGGGCCGTCGATCAGCTCGAGCTCGGGTGCACCGCAGGCGCGCGCGTTGACGGCCAAGCGCTCGAGCGCCTCGACCTCACCCGGCTCGGAGCTCGCGACCACCAGCTTGCCCGTGCGTCGATGCGGGACGCCCACCCGCGCGACCCACTCCCAGACCAGCACGTTGCCCTCGACGCAGGTCCGCGCCTTGCGTGAGCCCGGGCGGTAGTAGAGCCCGGCATGGACCACGCCGCTGTTGCGGCTGCTGATCCCGCTCCCTTCGAGCTCGGCCCGCTCGAGCAGCACCACGGCGCCAGGGGGTCGGCCGAGGCTCAACGCCTGCGCAGCGGCGCACCCGACCACGCCTGCTCCGATGATTGCCAGCTCACAGGTCGCGTCGACTGGGGCAAGGGGGCTCATGCGCGCGGTTGGCTTTTCTCGCCGAGCCGGCTCGGGTACCGTCGGCGCGGCATGGCCTTCGAGTACAAGCCGGGCATCTACAAGACCACCAAGTTTCTCCCGAATCACGAGACGGACGTCCAGCCGGGCAAGCTGGTGCTGATCCGTACCGACGGCGAGTTCGCACCCGCGTCGGTCCTGGTGCCGGTTCGCAACGAGAACAACCAGTGGCAGTTCCAGATGCCGGGCATCAAGATCCCGACCAACTCGCTCAACTGGGGCGCGTCGCTGGTCAAGATCCCGCATGAGGGCTTCTATCGGCTGCTCCGCGAGATGACCTTCGGCGACAGCGGGCGCTGGTTGAAGAACGCGATCGTCCAGCTCGGCTACACCAACAAGGCCGAGCCGATCCTGTTCATCGCGCAGCGCCGCAGCCCGCTCGCGACCAACGACCTGTTCTTTGCCGACAAGGGCGTCAAGGTCGATCTCGACGACCTCGACAGCCTGCTCGAGCCGCTGGCTTGGTACCAAGAGCCGGCGAAGCGCTGAGCCAGTCGGTTGAAACGACAACGGGAGCACCCTAGCGGGCGCTCCCGTTGTCGTGCTGGATCAGACCGATTAGGCCGACGGGGTGCTCGGCGGCTCCCGGCGCGCGCTGGTCAGCGCCGCGATCGCAACCACGACAACCAGCAGCGCGCCCAGCAGCAGGTCGTGCATCTGCTGGAGCTGCTCGGCGTCCGCGAGCCGCTCGGCGGGGCGCCGCGCGACCAGGTCCACGCGGCTCCACGCCTGCTGAACCCGCGGGAGCAAGACCAGCCGATCGCTCGCGGCCAAGGCCGCCGCGATCAGCCCGAGGCTGGTCGCTACGCGCTGCTTCGTCCACGGCCGTGCGACGATCGCCAGCAGCACGCACGCGCCGAGCAGCACCTCGCCGCAGCGCCGCGCGAGCGGCTCGCCGAGCGCCCGCGCGAGGTTGGGATCGATCAGCGTCGTGTCGCTCGTGAGCGAGGGGATCAGCAGCAGGTGGCCGACCAGGAGCGAGCCCAGCGCGACGCTCAGCGCCAGGGTCCCGACGAGCCCGAGTAGCCGCCCGCGGCCCAGCAGTCCGGCCAGGCCGCCGCGGAGAGTTGCCGTCGTTCGCACGGGTCGATCGAGCCAAGCTCTCGCGTTCGGGGCAAGTTTTCGGCGAGATCGAGCAGGGCGCAGGGGGCCTCAGGGCGAGTTGGGGCAGTTGTAGTCACCCTCGACCAGCGCGGCGGTCTGGAACTGCTCGCACCACGAGCCACAGAAGCTCAGGATCTCGCCCTCGACGATCCAGGTCCAGCCG
>CBFGLP010000261.1:0-6499 GCA_965649595.1 uncultured Myxococcales bacterium
GGTGGTGGGCTCGTCGAGGATCAGCAAGGGCGCGGCGGTCGCGAGCAGGCGAGCGAGCAAGACCCTCTGGAGCTCGCCGCCGCTGAGCGTGAGGACGTCGCGGTCGCGCAGGTGCTCGGCGCCGACGCGGGCGAGGGCGGCTCGTACGGCGTCGAGATCGTGCTGGCTCGGGCCGGCGAGCGGGGAGAGGTGAGGGGCTCGACCGAGCAGGACCAGGCGGTGGACGGGCATCGCCCAGGGCAGCTCGGTTCGCTGGGGGAGCCAGGCGAGCGAGCGGGCGCGCGTGCGGGCGGGGTGGGCGAGCAGCGGGCGATCGTCGAGCAAGACCTCTCCTTCGCTGGGGGTCGTGAGGCCGAGCAGCGCACGCAGCAGGCTGGTCTTGCCGCTGCCGTTGGGGCCGACGATCACGGTGACGCTGCCGGGGCGCAGGTCGAGGTCGAGGTGGCGCACGAGCCAGCGCTGGGCGATCCCCTCAGCCCCTGGGGGGCTGACTAACGAGATGCCTAGGCCGCGTGCGTGCAGGCGGGTCATGCCGAGGTCTCCCCTTGGCCGGAGAAGCGACGACGCAGCAGCCACAAGAAGAACACGCCACCGAGCAAGCTGGTGAGCGCGCCGGGGGCCAGATAGATCGGTGCGAGCGCTCGACCGAGGGTGTCGACGGCGAGCAAGAGCGCGGCGCCGACGAGCATGCTCGCGGGCAGCACACGCGCGTGCCCGGCTTGGCCGACGCCCGGGAGCGAGCGGGCGAGGTGCGGGACGATCAGGCCGACGAAGCCGATCACGCCAACGACGGCGGTGCTGGTGCCGACGAGGACGCTGATCACCAAGGCCGCGAGCACGCGCAGGCGGGCGCGATCGAGGCCGAGCGTGGCGGCCGTTTCCTCGCCCAAGAACAGCAGGTCGAGCGGTCGGTGCAGCGCCCAGGCGGCGAGCAGACCGAGCAGCAGCGGCGGCGCGGCCCAAGCGAGCTGGGCGAAGCCGCGGCCGTCGAAGCTGCCGAGCGTCCAGACCATGGCCTTCTGGGCGAGCGCGTAGCGGTCGAGGAAGAGCGCGAGCACCAGCGTCGAGATGGCGCCGACCAGCGCGTTGACGGCGACGCCGGTGAGCAGGAGATAGGCGAGGTCGCTGCGACGGCCGGTGAGGCCGAAGAGCAGCGCGAGCACGGCGACGGCTCCGATGATCGCCAGCAAGGGCGTGACCCACAGGGCGCGCTCGTCGAGGCCGAACGCGAAGCCGGTGATCACGGCAGCAGCGGATCCCGAGGCGATGCCGAGCACACCGGGGCTGGCGAGCGGGTTGCGGAACAGGCCCTGGGTGACTGCGCCGGCGCTACCGAGCGCGGCACCGACGAGCAGAGCGAGCAGGATCCGGGGGACGCGCAGCTCCCAGACGATCGCGTCGAGCCGCGGATCGGCGGTGCGGGTGAGCTCGAGCAGGTCGGTGAAGGTCACGTCGCCGGGGCCGACCAGCAGGGCCAGCACCGAGCCGACAACGAGCACGAGCACGCCCGCGATCCACCATGCAGCGGCGCGACGATGCTCAGCCACGGGCGAGGTCCTGCTCGTGCGACAGCGCCTCTTGCATGCGCTCGGCGAGCTCGAGCATCCCCTCGCCGGAGGTTGCGAGCCAGGGTGCTTCGATAGCGATCACCTTGCCGCTCTCGACCGCCCGAGTCCGTCGCAGGCCGGGCTGCTCGGCGAGGGTCTCGATCGCCTTGGCACAGTCCTGCTCGCCGCAGCCGATCACGATCCAGTCGGGGTCCCACGCGACGAGCTGCTCGACGTCGAGGCGCTTGTGGCCGCGCAGGCCCTGCTCGGACGCGAGGTTGCGAAACCCGGCCGTGGTCGCGGCGTCGTCGAAGGTGGTCCCGATCCCGGGCACGTGGCCGTAGTCCCAGGCGATCACGCTCGGTCGCTGCTCGGGCGGGGCGCGGCGGGCCTCGAGGTCGGCGCGGCGCTGCTCGAAGCGCTCGCGCAGGGCGGTGATCCGCTCGGGCGGCGCACCGACGGCCTGGCCGATCGCCTCGATGTTGGTGAGGTAGTCGTCGAAGCCGGAGAAATCGTCGAGCACGAGCAAGCGGGTGTGATCGGAGATCGCGGCTCGGTACTCGGCGTCGGAGAAGCTGGCGAGGATCACCAGGTCGGGTGCGATCGCCAGCAGCTCTTCGGGGTTACGCCCGAGCCGGGTGACGCTCGCGGGCCAGTGCCCGGCGACGGTGCTGTAGCGAGCGTCGTCGGCCATCGGGCTGAGCCCGACCACGCGGGTCTGTACGTCCTCACCGAGCGCCCACAGGACCTCGTCGCTGAGCACGGTGCGCGAGGCGATCCGCTGCGGGGTCGGGTCCTCGCTGTTTGTGCTCGCGGGCTCGCGCGAGCAGCCGAGCAGCCCTGCGCAGACGAGCGCGAGCAAACCCAGACCGAGTGTCGGACGACGAAGGGCGCGTGTGTTCATGACCTGCCTTGCGGTTCCCGTCGTGATCGGGAGCCCCACGGCACGCCGCGAGCACTCCCTCGAAGCCTCCCCACGAGACTGCGGGAGTCCGAGCGATCGATTGCTCGAGCGCTCGGCCGGCGGCAGGTCTTCGGGCTTGCAGGCGTGGCCCGCCTGGGGCGGGTCGTCCTAGTAGTCGCGGCTTCCCGGGAGAGCTCCCAGTGCGTGAGTGCGACCTTCGTTCCTGCTTACCGCTGCGGGGGCAGCCCCGGTTTCACACCGGATTCCCTCTTGCGACATCCTTGGGGATGAACCGTCGGCGACCCCAGCTTCACGCGCGGACCGAGGGCCGTCAAGGCGCAGGGGTTCGCGCGTGTCGACGGTCGCGGAGTGGCTCCTCGGCTGTCGGGAGCGGCTCCGCGACTCGGCTCCCCGATCCGACCGAGGGCTGCGCTGGGATGAAGAGATTCACGCTCGATCGAGCTCGGCACGCTTCGTGCTTCGGCGCGGGCTCACCGTCCGATGGTGCTCCACCGATCTCTCGCTCATCCGAAGGGCTTCGTCATTGCGTTGCTGCTCGTGATCATGCTCTTGCTGGCAGCGGGTCGAGCGAGCGCGGGACCACCCGAAGCGACCCCGCCCGAGCCACCAGTCCAGGCTGGGTTTTCGCTCGAGCGCAGCGCGTGGGTCAGCACGCCCAAGGTCGGAGAGTTCGGCATCGGCCTACTCACGGCGATGTCGTATCGAGCGACCTTCGTCGACAACGAGCCCAGCGCGCTCGGCTTTTATCTGCCCTGGGTCCGGCCCAACTTTCACGCCACGCTCTTCTCGGGCAAGCTGCGGGTGTTCATCCAGCCCGAGCTGGCAGGTCCTGCGCCGGCGCTGCTCGACGCGGAGATCATCTATCAGCCGCACGAGGCGTTCGGCATCGACCTCGGCCAGCAGCGCGCTCGCTTCTCTCGTTCGTGGCTCACTCCGGTGCCGATCTGGGCGATGCCGAGCCTCGGAAGGGTCAACGAGGAATTCCGCGTAGGTCGTGAGCTCGGCGTGTCGTTGTTCGGCCGCCCCTTCGGAGGTCGGTTCGAGTACGACCTCGGCATCTACAACGCGGGCGGCATCAACCTGAAGGGACCGATCGAGCTCCAGCCGCTGGTCACCGCTCGGCTCGCCGTCAACCCGATCGGCGCGGTCCCCTACGCGCAGACGCCTGCGTTCGCCAACGTGACCAAGCCGGTGTTCGGCTTGGCGGTCAACGCCTGGACCGATCGCTTTCGACCCGAGCCGGTCGGCGACCCCGCCGACCCTGCGACCGTGATCCCGCCGGTCCGCGAGCGCGTGGCCCTCGGCGGCGAGCTCGTGTTCATGAGCCCGCGCGTGCACCTGCTCGCCGAGGGCTATGGCCGCTGGCACCTGCTGCGTGATCGTCAGCTGCTCGACCGGGGCTGGGGCTCGCAGCTGCAGCTCGGTGTGATGATCCTCGACGAGACCCTCGAGCTGCACGGCCGCGCCGGCGTGTTCGACCCCAGCCGCGACGAGCCGCTGCAAGGCGTCTGGGAGGGCGGCATGGCCTGGTACCTGTGGGGCCACCACATCAAGGCCTTGCTGAGCTACTCGTGTACGCAAGGGCTGCAGCCGGCCTCGCGCGGCTGCAGCAACCAGTTCGCCCAGCTGCAGGCGCAGCTGTGGTTTTGAGCCCGGCAGGTTAGGCTCCACCCCAGCATGCGCGTCGCCTTGAAGATCGTCGCCATCGTCGTGCTCTTGGTGATCATGGTGCTGGCCGTCGAGGCCCTGCTCCGGACCAGCCGCGAGGCCGAGCTCTACGAGCTGCAGCTTCGCCAGGATCAGCGCGTGCTCGGCCGAGCCCTGCGCGAGGTCGGCGAGCTGACCTGGCGCGAGCAGGGCTTGAAGGTCGCCGAGCGGACCTTGATGGCGGCGTCGTCCGAGGAGGCGGAGGTCGATGTCCGCCTGCTGCGGGGCGAAGCGCTGCGGGGCAAGCTCGAGGTGTTGACGCCGGAGAGCGCCAGCCAAGGCGGCATCGAGCACGACCTCGTGCAGGTCAGCCGCTCGGGCGCGATGATCACCGTGGTCCCGATGGTCGGCCCCGACGACCAGCCGATCGCGCTCGAGCTCACGACCTCGCGCTCGCACGGCGAGCAGATGCTCGCGCGAGGCATTCGTCGCTTCTCGGTCGTAGCGATCCTGCTCACGCTGATCTGCAGCGTGTTGGCGGTCGTGGCCGGCCGCGCGCTGATCGGCAAGCGGATCGACATCTTGGTCGCGCAGAGTCAGGCGCTCGCGGACGGCCGCTTCGTCCGGTCCGAGCTGACCCAAAACGACGAGCTGGGCGAGCTGGGTCGCGCGCTCGATCGCACCAGCGAGCAGCTCGCCGCAGCCCGTGCGGCGCTCGAGCAGGAGACCCGCGAGCGCGAGCGGGCGACCGAGCAGCTGCGCTGGGCCGATCGTCTGGCGACCGCGGGCACGCTCGCGGCGGGACTGGCCCACGAGCTGGGCACGCCGCTGCACGTGGTCGCGGGGCGAGCACGGCGGATCGTGCACGCCGCGGCGCTCGAGCCGAACCGCAACGACGCCGCGATCATCCTCGAGCAGGCCGGACAGATGCAGCAGCTCGTCCATGAGCTGCTGGACTTCGCTCGGCCAGCGCGGCGCGAGCGAGCGACGATCGATCTGGTCTCGCTCCTGCGCCGAACCGGCGTCGTGCTCGAGCCGCTGCTCAACCGCTACCGCGCCACGCTGACGATCGACGTGGGCGAGCGAGAGTCCGCGTTCACGCAGGGCAACCCCGATCAGCTGCGTCAGGTGTTCACCAACTTGCTGGTCAACGCGGCCCAGGCGATGCCCGAGGGCGGCCGCATCCACGTCAGCATCGATGTTGGCCTCCAAGCCAGCCGACCGCTCGATAGCGACACCGAGGCCGAGCCGCGCGAGCACGTGCGCATCCGCGTCACCGACGAGGGCGTGGGCATCGAGCCGGCGATGGCCGAGCAGATCTTCGATCCTTTCTTCACGACCAAACAGCCGGGCGAGGGCACTGGCCTCGGGCTCTCGATTGCCTACGGGATCATTCGCGACCATAAGGGCTGGATGACCGTGCACTCGATCGAGCCCCGCGGCGCGGCCGTCGAAGTCTGGCTGCCACAGGTCGAGCCACCACGCGAGGAGACCACAGCATGAACGCATCTTCGGGAGCGGAGTCTCGACTCGAAGGTCAGGAGGGCAACCGCAAGGGCGACATCCTGGTCGTCGACGACAAGCGAGCGATGTCCGATCTGCTCGTGCTGGAGCTCGAGGACGCGGGCTATGGGGCTCGCGCCGTCGACTCGGCCACCGCCGCGCTGGAGACCCTCGACGAGGCCTTGCCCGACGTGATCGTCACGGATCTGCGCATGCCTGGGCCTTCGGGCATCGATCTGTGCCGCGAGGTCGTGCGCCTCTATCCCGAGCTGCCGGTGATCGTCATGACCGCGTTCGGCAGCATGGACGTGGCGATCGAGGCGATCCGAGCCGGTGCCTACGACTTCATCGTCAAGCCCTTCGAGTTCCCGGTCCTGCAAGTCGCGATCGACCGCGCGCTCACGCACCGACGCATGCGGGCCGAGATCCACCGCCTGCGCAACCGCGTGGGGGTCGACGAGTTCGAGGGCATGCAGGGCGTCTCGGCCCCGATGCGGCGGCTCTACGCGCTGATCGAGCGAGTCGGGCCGACCGACGCCGCGATCCTGCTCTCGGGCGAGAGCGGCACCGGCAAGGAGCTGATCGCCCGCGCGCTGCATCAGCGGAGCCTCCGCTCGTCGGGGCCCTTCGTAGCGATCAACTGCGCCGCGATGCCCGAGAACCTGCTCGAGAGCGAGCTGTTCGGCCACGAGCGCGGCGCGTTCACCAGCGCGCAGGATCGCCGCCGCGGCCTGCTCCGCGCCGCTCACCGCGGCACGCTCTTCCTCGACGAGATCGGCGACATGCCGCTCGCGCTGCAGGTGAAGCTGCTGCGCGTGATCGAGACCCGCGAGGTGCGGCCGATCGGGGCCACGCGCTCGATCGCCTTCGACGTGAG
>CBFGLP010000262.1:0-2589 GCA_965649595.1 uncultured Myxococcales bacterium
CACGACGAAGGGATCCTCCACCGCGACATCAAGCCGAGCAACCTGCTGATCGAGCCGGACAGCGGGCGGGTCTACTTCGCGGACTTCGGCATCTCGGTGCTGCTGGAGAGCCAGCGCAGGCACCTCTACGATCCGGACGTCCTCGAAGGAACGCTGCCCTACACCTCGCCGGAGCAGACGGGGCGGACCAAGCGGGTGGTCGACTTTCGCAGCGACTTGTACTCGCTCGGCGCCAGCTTCTACGAGCTGCTGACCGGGCAGCGGGTGTTCGATGTCGCGACGCCGCTGGAGCTGATCCACGCGCACCTGGCTCGCCGGCCGCGGCCGCTCGGTCAGCTGCGACCGGAGCTGCCGGAGGTCCTGTCCGAGATCGTGCTGAGGCTGCTGGAGAAGGCGCCAGAGCACCGCTACCAATCAGCGCGGGGGCTGCATGCGGATCTGCGTCGCGTCGCCGATGCCCTGGCTGTCGGGGACACGGACCCCCGCTTCGTGCTCGCTCAGCTCGACCACGCGACGACCTTGCAGCTGCCGCATCAGCTCTACGGGCGCGAGCACGAGCTGCAAGTGCTCGAGCTCGAGCTCGGCGAGGCCTCGCGGCTGGGCGCGGCGCGACTGGTGTTGGTCAGCGGCGAGCCGGGGCTCGGCAAGTCGGCGTTGATCCACGCGCTGGAGACCCCGCTCTCGGGTCGCGGCGGTCGAATGGGTGTCGGCAAGTTCGAGCTGGACGCTCGCGAGCTGCCCTACGGTGGCTTCATCGCGGCGTTCACCAGCTTGGTCGAGCAGATGCTGACCGAGAGCGAGGCTCGGCTGGCGAGCTGGCGCGAGCGACTGACCGAGTCGCTGGGCTCGTTCGCGGGGCTGGTCCCGGGGCTCAACCTGATCCTCGGCGAGCTGCCCACGCTGACCGAGCTCGAGCCGGCCGAGAGCCGCAATCGGCTGCACCTCGCGCTCGCGCGCTTCCTCGCGCTGCTGGCCGAAGCCGGCCCCTTGGTGATCGTGCTCGACGACGCGCAGTGGGCCGACACAGCCAGCCTCGAGCTGCTCCGCGTGGTGCTCGAGGAAGGCGGCGCGCTGCCGGTCCTGTTCGTCGTCACCTACCGACGCGACGAGGTCGATGAGGCGCACCCGCTCGCCCGCCTGCGCGAGCGCCTGAGCCCAGCGCTGGGTCCGAGGCTCACGCGCATCGAGCTCGAGCCGCTCTCGGAGCTCGATCTGCGGGCGATGCTCGCCGATATCCTCGGGCGCTCGCGCGAGGTGGTCGGAGGCCTCTGCGAGCTGGTCACGCGCAAGACTGGGAACAACCCGCTGTTCGTGCGGCAGTTCCTGCTCTACCTGGCCGAGCTGGGGCTCTTGCGACCCTCGCTCGGCGGGTGGACGTGGGACGAGAAGGCGATCGCTGCGGCGGGCATCCCCGACGACGTGCTCACCGTGATGGCGGCCAAGATCGAGCGCTTGCCAGCCCGCGAGCGCGACGTCCTGCAGCAGGCCGCGTGCATCGGCTCGCGCTTCGATCCGAGCATCTTGGCGGCGATCGCCGAGCTCGATGGCGAGGCGCTGGCGGCCAGCCTCTATCAGCTCGAGGTCGAGGGCCTGATCAGCGCGATCGGCCGCGAGTTTCAATTCAACCACGATCGCATCCAGGAGGCCGCCTACGGCTTGATCGATGCAGACGTCCGACGAGCGTCGCACTGGAAGATTGGCCGCTGCTTGCTCGAGCGGGCGAGCGCGAGCGAGTCGGGGGCCAGGCGTGCGCAGGGGCTCGGCTCGAGCGGAGCCTCGCTCGGCGATCGCGTGTTCGACATCGTCGATCAGCTCGACGCCGGCCTCGCTGATCCGCCAGCGCTCGATCGTTCGGGTCGGCTGGAGCTGGCGCGGCTCAACCTGCAGGCCGGCCAGCGAGCGCTGGTCTCCGCGGCCTGGACGGCGGCCGAGCGCTACCTCGAGCTGGCACGCGTGCTGACCCCCGACGAGCGGGACAAGGCGGCGCGCGGGGAGGGTGGGGACGAGCGAGAGCTGAGCTTCGCGATCGAGTTCGCCCACGCGCAGGCGGTCGAGCTCGGTGGCGAGCTCGAGGCCGGCGAGCGCTGCTTCGACGAGCTGCTTGGTTGGCCCTTGTCGATGGTCGAGCACGCGCGGGTGATCGCGCGCCGCATCCACCTGCTCGAGATGCACGGCCGGCGGAGCGAGGCGCTGGCGGTCGGCATCGCGGGGCTCGAGCGCTGCGGGCTACGGATCCCCGCGAACCCCTCGCCGCCGCGCATGCTCGTGTCGTTGCTGAGCGGATGGAACGCGATCCGCAAGCTCGACCTCGACCAGCTGCTGGCGATGCCCGAGGTCGCCGACGAGCGGATCGATGCGGCGATGCACATCCTCGCGCGGGTCGAGGCCGTCGCCGTCCAGATCCGCGTCAACCTCTACGTGTATCTGGTCGGGCTCCATACGCGGTTGATCCGGCGGCATGGCTTCCACTCGACCACGATGCTGACGCTCTCGTTCGTCTGCTCGGTCGCGGCCGGGATCGGCAAGACCCGCGAGGCCGGCGTGCTCTGTGATCACGCGCTCGCGCTCGCCGAGCGTCGGCCCTCCTCG
>CBFGLP010000263.1:0-1830 GCA_965649595.1 uncultured Myxococcales bacterium
CCTCCGGCTGCCCGCCGAATCGCAGGACATGGTCGCGCCTGGCTACGTCGAGGCCATCTCGCGCGCGCGCAAGGCGCTTGACGCTGGTTACGGGATCAAGATCTCGCCGCTGCGCATCGAGATGTACGCCGATCCCGACGAGTTCTCGGTCCGGACCGTCGGCGTGCCCAGCCTCGGCGCCGTCGGAGTCTGCTTCGGCCACGTCATCACCTCGATTGGGCCCTACATGGGCACGCACAACTTCGATCAGGTGATCTGGCACGAGATCGCCCACAGCTACGCGATCGAGATCAGCGAGGGCCGAGTGCCGCGCTGGTTCACCGAGGGCTTGTCCGAGTGGGAGTCGGAGGTCGCCGATCCCTCGTGGGCGCGCGAGAGCGCCGATCTGCTCGGGGCCGCTCGTCAGCAGAACAAGCTGCGCAAGCTGTCCGAGCTCGAGCTGGCGTTCTTGCGCGCCGAGAGCCCCTTGATGATGGAGGTCGCGTACTCGACCGCCGCTTGGGCGATGCGCTACATCGGCGAGACCTACGGGCGGCCCAAGATCATCGCTATGTTGAAGGGCTACGCCAAGGGCAAGTCGACCGAGGAGCTGTTCGTCGAGGTGCTCGGCAAGGACATGCCGACGGTCGAGCGCGAGTTCGAGGCGTGGTTCGGCCAGCAGCTCGACAACAAGCTCGGCGGCTGGCGGCCGAGCCCGGATCAGCCCAACGACCCGCGCCTGCAGGCGCTCGAGCAGGCGTTCGCGCTCGCCAGCGAGGGCAAGCTCGACGAGGCCAAGGCCAAGCTCGAGAAGCTGATCCAAGACAAGGGCGACGGGTTCCCGGTCCGCATGGCCCTCGGCGCCGTGTACGAGCAAAAGGGCGACAGCAAGACGGCCGTCCAGCACTATGAGAAGGCGGCTGGGTTTTCCGGCGAGTCGCTCGAGCCCTTGATCGCGATCGCCAAGCTCGCCCGCACGCAAGGCGACCTCGGAGCCGAGCTGAGCATGCTCGAGCGGATCTTGGCGATCGACGCGATGAGCATCGAGCCGGTCTTGCGGGCGATCAGCCTCGCGGCGATGCTCGACGACAAGCGCCTGCAGGCCGCGACCGAGCGCGGGATCTCGATCGCGCCGCTGCACCCCACGGTCGTCGGCGCGGCGGCGCTGCTCGAGCATCGCAAGGGCAAGAGCGGCGCGGGCAAGCAGCGCGTGGTCGCGTTGCTCGACGAGGCGATGCGGACGGCGTTGAAGCCGGAGGCGGAGATCGACGTGGTCGTGGTCGCGGCTCTGGCCGCGGCCGAGATCGGTGACCCGCGCGTCCGCGACCTCGCCAAGCGGGCGCTCGCGTCCCCCGAGCTGCCCGACCGGGCCAAGAAGCTCTTAGAGAAGCATGCGTGAACCTACCCTGACCTTCGTCGGCACCGGTGAGGCGCTCGACCCCGAGCTGCCCAACACCAGCTTGTTGTTGCAGGGGGACCGGGCGCTCTTGCTCGACTGCGGCTACGCGATCCCGCACGCGCTCTGGCGAGTGACCCGCGACCCCAACCTGCTCGACGGGATCTGGATCAGCCACACGCACGCCGACCACTGCTTCGGTCTGCCTGCGCTCTTGCTGTGGATGCGCCTGGCCAAGCGACAGCGGCCGCTGACCGTGCTGACCGGGCCGGGTGTGTCGGAGCGGCTCGAGCAGGTGCTCGAGCTTGGGTATCCGAACAGCTTCGCGTCGCACAAGTGCTACCCGATCGAGTACGTCGAGCTGCACCCCGGCGAGCCGACCTCGTGGGGCCCGCTCGAGCTTCGGGTCACGCCGACGATCCACTCGCTCGCCAACTGGGCGGTGCGGATCGAAG
>CBFGLP010000264.1:0-2424 GCA_965649595.1 uncultured Myxococcales bacterium
GTCGGCGGCGGCAACGAGGACGGCCAGCGCTACTTCTGGCTGTTCGGGGCCAAGATCAAGCTCAAGCCCAAGCCGCTCGCGCCTCGCAAGGTTCGGGCGAAGCGGGGGCGCAAGAGTTCCGTCAGCCCGTCCGGGCCGAAGGGCAAGCCGGCTGAGCCTGCCGAGCAGGTCCAGCCGGCCAAACCAGCCGAGCAGCCGAAGCCTTAGTCGGCGCTAGCGGAGGGCCAGACTCCCGCAGCCTCGGCGTGCTCGCGCAGGCTCTTGCCCTCACCGGCGTCGAGCGAGGCGTCGGCCCCCTTGGCTAGCAGCAGCTGGACCAACGCCGAGTCCCCGCGCTCGATCGCCAGCCGCAAGGGCCGAACCCGACCGCCGAGGAAGTCGACGTCGAGCTCGAGCTCGTCGATCAGCTTGGCCACGCGACCGACGTCGCCCGCCTTGATCGCCTCGATCGCCGCGTCGCGCCGCATCGACTGCCCAGCCATTTGGTTGAGGCCGTCCATGCTGATCGCCGCCCCGCGTTGCTCGAACAGCTTGCGCAGCTCCTCCTGGCCAGCCGAGAACGCGTACGACCAGGCCGTGTCGCCCTTGCAGTTGCGGGCGTTTACGTCGGCGCCGACCTCGAGCAGCGCGTCGACCATGTGCCGGTGCCCGAGGCTGGCCGCGATCATCAGCGCCGTATCGCCGCGGTAATTGCCGACGTTCACGTCCTCGGCCTCGGCGAGCGCTCGGGAAAACGCCTCGCGGTCGGCTTGGTGAACCGCCCGCAGCAAGGGCGGAAGCTGCCGCACGATCCGCTCGAAGCTCCGCGCCTCTCCAGCATCGGGGAACAGCACGCGCAGCTCTTCGCGGTAGCCGGCGTGATCGATCGCCGACTGCCCCTCGGCATCCTTCGCGTGCGGATCGGCCCCCGCAGCCAGCAGCGCCGCGACCAGCTCGAGGTTGCCCTTCTTGGTCGCCAGGATCAGCGGAGTGTGCCGGTGCTCGTCGCTGGTCTGGACGTTGGGATCGGCTCCGGCGGCGAGCAGAGCGAGCGCGATCTCGACCTCGTCTTTCTCGATCGCTACGTGCAGCGCCGTCGTCCGTCCCTCCTGCCGCGCGTCGATGTCGGCGCCGTGGGCCAGCAGCCACTGCGTGGCCTCGAAGCGCCCGCTTTGGACCGCGGCGTGCAAGGGCAAGCGCCCAGACGCGCGCGGCTGCACGCTCGCGCCGGCCTCGACGAGCAGCTCGAGCAGCTCGAGGTTGCCGTGGGCTGCGGCCGAGCCCATCGGGGTGTGGCCAGAGTCATCGAAGGGCTGCGGATCGGCCCCGGCCGCCAAGAGCTGCCGGACCATGTCGACTCGCTGCTCGCCGACCGCGTAGCTCATCGCCGTGCTGCCCCACATCTGCACGAGGTTCGGGTTGGCGCCGCCCTCGAGCAGGACCTCGACCATCGCAGCGTCGCCGGCCGAGATCGCGGCGGTCAGCGGCAGCTCGCCCGGCCGCACGCCGTGCTCGTCATGCTGCGGTGGGTTGGGGTCGAAGCCGGCCGCGAGCAGCCCACGAACGATCGCGTGCTCGCCCTTGCGGACGAAGTGGCGGAAGGTCTCGTGCTTGGTTCGGCGCGCGAGCGCCTCGAAGAGCGCGGCGTCGTGGTCCTCGGGATCGCTGTCCTCGGCGAGGCCCCGCTCGACCAGCGCGTTGCGGAGCGTCTGCTCGAACACCAGCTCGAGTGCCGCGATGCACCCCTCGTTGTCGACGCTGTTGGCCGCATCCCAGGCGCTGTTCCCGAGCCAGTCGGTCTTGCCGTAGTCGGCCCCGTGCTCGAGCAGCGCCCGGGTGATGCGGGCTTGCACGTCGTGATTGGAGTAGTCGCCGCAGCTCTTGAGCAGCGGCGTGACGTAGTTCTTGTCGGCGCGCTCGAGGTCCGCCCCAGCCTCGATCAGGGCCACGACCGGCTGCTCATAGCCGCGGTTGATGTAGCCGTTGAGCAAGGAGCTGCGCTCGCTGGCATCGCAGGCGTCGAGGTCGGCCCCGGCCGCGCCGAGGGTCTTGAGCGTCTGCGCGCGAGCCTCGAGCCGGTCCTCGTAGCTGCCCCAGATCAGCGACAGGTTGCAGACCGAGAGATCGCCGAGATCGAGGCCGCGAGTGGTGGGGCCGAGCAACACGGCGAGCAGCTCGTGGTCATCCTCTTCGAGCACGGCTGCGAGCCCCGGCTGCCGCAGCACGCCCTTGCTGTCGCGGTACGAGGCCGAGCACCCGGCCTCGAGCAGCCTCCGGCGCAGCTCGGCCGAGCTCGCTTGGCTCAGCGCGTCGCTGTCATCCGCGCGAGCGTCGACGTCGGCTCCGCGCGCGAGCAGCAGATCGACGAGCTCGCCCCGATCTTCGCCGACCGCCAGCATCAAGCCGCTGTTGCCGTGAGCGTCGCGGGTGTCGACGTGGACGCCG
>CBFGLP010000265.1:0-4069 GCA_965649595.1 uncultured Myxococcales bacterium
CCCTCGGTCCGATCGACACCCTGGTTGATGTCGGGGCTCTGCTCCTCGACCGCAACCAGCACGCCGCACGACTGGCCGTCGAAGCCCATCTCGGAGCTGACGTAGCCGATCCCGGTGACGGTCTCGCGGACGATCTGCGGGATGTTGACGTAGGTCTTGGTGGTGATCTCACCGGCGACCACGACGAAGCCCGTCTTCACCAGGGTCTCGCACGCCACACGAGCCCGCGGATCGTCGGCGATGATGGCGTCCAAGATCGCGTCGCTGATCTTGTAGGTCACGCACGCGGGCGTGTGCCCGGGCGTGGCGATGATCTCGATCGCCAGACCACCCGCGTGGAGCACCTCGCCGTCCTTCAACAGGCGGTCGAACTGGCTGCCATCGGTCGCGAACTCGGGCCCGAGGTCGAAGATGTGCTTGAAGGTCTGCTGGACCTCGACGATCCGCTCGCCGATCGCTACCGGGGCTCCGAAGCGTCGCTTGATCAGCTGCGACGAGCTGAGGTGGTCGGCGTGCGCGTGGGTCTCGAGCACCCAACGCAGGTGTAGCTGCTCGCGCTCGATCAGCCTGGCCAGCTCGTCGAACGAGTCGGTCGAGGTCTGCGAGGCCAGCGGATCGTAGTCGAGCACCGGATCGATCACGACCGCGTCCCGGGTCCTGCGGTCCCAGACCAGGTAGGTCAGCGTGTAGGTGGCGGCGTCGAACAGGGCTCGGATCTCCATCATCGTTCTCCTCGGCTACTCGTAGTGCACCACTCGGGCCAACGCCGAGGGCTCGCGGCGCCGGCTCGGGCGCGCTCCGAGTGTGGCGCAGGTTGCATCGTGTCGCCCTCGTTGCAGCGACCTGTAACACGGCAAGCGTTGCTGCTACCGCGCGCCGCGACGGCACTTCGTGCGATCCTGCCTGCGTGACGGAGCGTCGCTCGCCTCGCCTCGAGATCCACTACTGCACGCAATGTCGCTGGCTGCTCCGCGCGGCTTGGTTGGCGCAGGAGCTCCTGACCACCTTCGTGACCGACCTCGCCGAGGTCGCGCTGGTGCCGGCCACCGGCGGCACGTTTCGCGTGCTGCTCGACGACGAGCTGCTCTTCGATCGCGCGAGCGAGGGTCGGTTCCCCGAGGCCAAGGAGCTCAAGCAGCTGGTCCGCGATCGCGTGGCGCCCGAGCGGGACCTCGGCCACAGCGACCGCGCTCAGCGGTAGGGGTTGGGCGGGCTCTGCAGCCGCTCCTCGAACACCTTCAGCTCGTCGACCAGCGCGCGCAGACGATCGCGCAAGGGTGGCTGCCCGGGCTGGCGTCGGCGCTCGAACGACCAGCCCTCGGACTCGAAGAGCGATCGGATCCGCTCGGGCTCGGCCCCCACGTCGTGGACATAGTCGTGGTCGGGGCGAGCGAGCCGCTCGAGGTCGTGCAACCACTCGCCGAGCTCCCGCGCGGCGTCGTGCAGGCGCTGCTGCAGCTCGTCGGAGTCACCGAGCAGGCTCGCCGACGCGCCCTCGTCGAGATCGCGCAACGGACCCTCGAGGCTCAAGCGCAGCGCCCGGGTGTCGCGGACCAGCACCTGCAGCGAATGCGTGAGGTGTGAGATCTGCAGCGGCTGCTCGTCCGGGCTGCTCTCGAGGTAGCGACGCCCGCGGGCCTGGGTGCGGATCGTCTGAACCAGTCCGATCGCCGCGAGGGCGGCCACGAGCAGGTAGAGGACCGTCGGCACGCGGCGGCAGTCTACCAGCGCGAGCGTAGGCCCCGGAGGGCCTAGTTACGCCCGCCGGCGCTGCGCAGCACGAAGTAGGTGTAGCCGTAGCGATCGCCATACCGACGGTGCAGCGCGAGCTCGTGCTCGGACTCGTCGATGGCTTCCGCCAAGCTCGCGCTCGCGTTTGAACGCAGCGCCTCGCAGCGCCGGGCTAGCGGCGCGTAAAAATCGGTCCACCAAGCCTCGCGCTCCAGCCGAAAGTCGGTGACCCAGCGGTAGCCCGCGCTCGCGATCGCTGCCCGCACGCCCGCCTCGTCGCGCATGCTCGGGTAGCCCTTCGCCCAGAACTCTCGCAGCTCGCTCGGCCGCTCCGCTTCGGGCACGAAGTAGACCAGCTCCGAGAACACCACCGCAGCGCCGGGGCGCAGCTTCGGCGACCAGGCCCGCAGCGCCGCCTCGATACCGACGTTGTAGATCGCGCCTTCGGACCACGCGAGGTCGACGTCGTCGGGCAGCCGATCGACCTCGAGCATCGACGCCTGGACGAGCTCGACCCGCTCACCGAGCGCCAGCGCTTCGACCTGCTCGCGCAGGCGCTCGAGCAGCGGGGCAGCGACATCGACCGCGACGATGGTCATCTCGGGCAACGCTTGCGCGAGCACCAGGGTCGCCGCTCCGCTGCCGCAGCCGAAGTCGATCACCCGTGGTCGAGCAGGCAGCTCGCCGACCAGCCCGAGCGCGCGCAGGGTCGCCGCGCGGCTGCCCGGGCCCTGACGAGGGAGCGGACCAAAGAGCTCGAGCAGCGCCGCGAAGGTCTCGTCGCTCATGCCTTGCTCGCACCGACCAGCGCGTGATCGAGGTCCTCGAGCAGCGCATCGATCCGCTCGCGGTGGGTTCGAAAGCTGACCACGCACACGCGCAGGGTCACCGCCGGGCCATCTAGCGCGGGCAGCTCGGTGCTCGACAAGAACGCCCGCCCGCGCCGGTTGATCGCGTCGAGCAATTTCACGTTGCGCGCGTTCCAGTCCGCCAGCGCCTCGCCGCCGCGTCGCTGCAGCCGAAACGCGACAGTCGAGAGCTGCGGCCGTGCGACCAGCTCGAGCGGCTTGCCAGCGGCGATCCGGCGATCGATCCCTTCGACGCACACCTGCGCGAGCGCGAGCTTGTCCTCGAGCGCGTCACGAAACGCCGCGGCGCCGTGCAGCATCAAGGGCAGCCACAGCCGCAGCCCTCGAAAGGGTCGGCTGAGCTCCGGCCCGAGGCTCGCCGGCGACATCCAGTCGGCCTCGCGCGAGTCGAAGTCGCGCAGATAGTCGGCCGAGCCGCTGTGCGCTGCCGCGAGCCGATCGCCCTCGCGGACCAGCAAGCAGCCGGTCCCATAAGGCAGGAACATGCCCTTGTGCGGATCGAAGCAGATCGAGTCCGCGCGCTCGATCCCCCGCAGCCGCGCACGCCCGCTCGGGCTCAGCACGAACGCGCCGCCGTACGCACCGTCGACGTGCAACCACAGATCCTCGCGCTGGCACACGTCCGCGAGCTCGGCGAGCGGATCGATCGCCCCGGTGTTGGTCGTACCCGCGGCCGCGATCACGCAAAAGGGTCGCAAGCCGCGATGACGATCCCGCTCGAGCTTCTCGGCGAGGTCACGCAGGTCCATGCGAAACAGCCCGTCGACCTCGACCAGGCGCAGGTTGGCGCGTGGGATCCCTGCCAGCGTCAGCGCCTTGCCGACGCTGTGATGCGCTTGCGAGGAGCTGTAGACGACCGCGCGGGAGAAATCGCCAGTGTCGCCGAAGTGATGCTGCCGAGCGGTGACCAGCGCCGCGAAGTTGGCCAGCGAGCTGCCCGAGGTCAGCATGCCGAGCGCCCGCGGGCCGAGCTGAAATTCGTTGGCCAGCCAGCGCAGCACGTCCTGCTCGAGCCGCACCCAGCCGGGGGCCGCCATCGCGTAGCCGGTAAAGCGGTTGCCGACGCCCGCGATCAGATCGGCGAGCGCCGCCGCGTAGAGGCCACCGCCGGGGACGTACGCGAGGTAGCCAGGGCCGGCGGTCTCGAGCGACGCGTCCATCGAGCGACCGACGATCTCCAGCGCACGAGCAAGACCGCCGTCGAGCGGGCGCTCGGGGATCGGGACCGAGAGCGAGGCCGCGAGCTTTTCCCCGGGCTCACCGACGAGGCCCTGGGCGGGGCGCTCGGGGATCGTCCGCAGGAGCTCGGTGACGAAGTTGGCGACCGCATCGATCCACGCGCGGCTGGTCGCGGCGTCGGGCTCGAGGGCGCGGGTCTCGTGCAAGGTCGCGGGTGGGTAGAGAGGATGCGGCGCGACGCCGTCGGGGATTTGTTTTCCTGCAGCTGGAGGCTCGGGGAGATCGTCGAT
>CBFGLP010000266.1:0-3514 GCA_965649595.1 uncultured Myxococcales bacterium
GTGTAGTGGCCGCTGTTGTGCGGCCGCGGGGCGAGCTCGTTGACCCACAAGCGGCCGTCGGCCAGCTCGAAGAGCTCGACCGCGGCGACGCCGACTACATCGAAGGTCTCGACGACCGCGCGCGCCAGCTGCTGCGCGCGGTCGGCCACATCGGCGTCGATCGGCGCCGGGACCTCGACCGCCGCGCAGCGATGCCCCTGCTGCTCGGTGTACGCGACCGGATAGACGACCGCCTCGCCGTCCGCTCGACGAGCGACCAGCACCGCGAGCTCGCGGACGAAGGGCACGTAGGCCTCGAGCAACACCCCGTCCCCAGCGTCGAGCTGCTCGCACGCGCTGCGCAGCTGCGCGGGATCGTGGGCGCTGATGTTGCCGTAGCCGTCGTAGGATCCGCGTCGGCGCTTGACCACCAGCGGATAGCCGAGCTCGATCGCCAGCGCCTCGACGGCGGACGGATCGCTGGCCCAGGGCGGCGTGACGCGAAACGGACCGCAAGCGAGGCCGTGCTCGGCGTAGCGCTGCTTTTGGATCGCCTTGTCACCGACCCACGCGAGCGTGCGCAGGCTCGGATGGATCGTGAGGCCAAGCTCGCGCTCGGCCAGCGCCGCGGCCCGCTCGAGCGGCACCCACTCGTTCTCGACCGTCAGCGCCCCGCAGCCGGTCATGAAGCGGCGCAGCGCGGCCTCGTCCTCGTAGTCCCCGACGATCGTCTCGCCGATGCCCCGGGTCGCGCCGGTGTCGTGCGTGGTGAAGAAGCGGACGTCCACGCCCATGCGCAGGGCCGCGAGACCCAGCATCCGGCCGAGCTGACCGGCCCCGAACACCCCGACTCGCAGATCGCCGAGCTCGCTGGCCATGGGAAGCCGACTGCCTACCGCGACCGCCGACCCGGCGCAAGGCTGCGTGCCCCGCTAGCGGGCCCTGCGCTCCCTCGCCGCGAGCTAGGCGGCCCGCCCCACCCCACGTCGACGCGCCCTCCCCATATACGAATGCCTTTTCGTGTATCGAGATTCGACTCCAACCCCGCGGAGCGCCGCTGCTATGTTCCAGGCATGCCGGAGATCCGCGTCCGCGGCCTCGCCCAGCTCGAGCTCGGTGAGGCGATCAAGTTCAGCTTCGAGCGCGACGGCGAGACGCAAGAGGGCTTCGTGCTCAAGCACGAGAGCGGCCTGCATGCCTACGCCAACCGCTGCCCGCACTGGAGCGTCGACCTCGACATGGGCGAGGGCCGGTTCTATTCGCAGCTGACCGACCGGATCTTTTGCAGCAACCACGGGGCGCTGTTCGTGCCAGCGACCGGCTATTGCGACGCTGGCCCCTGCCGCGGGCTCCGGCTCGAGCGCTTCGAATTGCGCGTCGAGGGTGACGAGGGCACGGTGATCGCGCCGGGCTAATCGACACACTTTGAGAATCGAATTGATGCAGATTATTCCATCGAATGTTGAATGTCTGCACAATCCCCAGCGCACAATCCCCAGTGCAGAGTCCCCAGTGCACAGTCCCCAGTGCACAATCCCCAGTGCAGAGTCCCCAGTGCAGAGTCCCCAGTGCACAATCCCCAGTGATTCAACCATGCCCCCCTTCAGGGGGGCCAGACGAACCTCTGCGAACCCGAAACCAGCCCACCGAGGTCGCTACGCGACCTCGCGACCGCGAAGCGGTCGTGCGTGGCTAGGTGCAGGACGCCTGCGGGGGGCTAAAGAGCAAAGCTCAGCTCGAGCTCGAGCGCGACCTCGTTCTTGATCGCGTCCTCGGCCATGCCCGCGTAGGTGATGCCCCACAAGGTCCGATCGATCTTGAACTCGGCCTTGCCGAGCACCTTGTCGGACGCGACCTCGAGCTTGGCCGGGAAGGTGACCTTCATGGTCTTGTCCTTCATGGTCAGGTTGCCCGAGATCTCGTGGGTCGCTCCGTTCTCGCCGGCCTTCTCGGTGATCTCGAGGCTCTCGAACTTGGCCTCGGGGTACTTCTCGACGTCGAGGAAGTCGGCCGCCTTGAGGTGGTCCATCAGCTTCTTGTCGAGCTCCTCGCCCATGCCCATCGAGTCGGTCGTCAGCGACGCGGTCTTGACGGTGATGTCGAGCTTGGTCAGCTTGTCGCCCTCGAGCGTCGCGCTGCCGCTGTACTCGCCAAAGTTACCGGGGTGGTCGGCGGTGACCTTGGCACCGATGAAGCGGACCTTGCTGCCCTCGGCCGCGAGCTTCAAGGTCTTGGTCTCGACCGCCGGCTTGGCGGGATCGGCCGCCGGCTTGTCCGGGGTCTTGCCGGCCTCTTCGACCTTGGCGGCGGGCTTCTTGTCGATCTCGCTCTCCTTGCACGCGGACACGGTCGCGAGGCCGAGGGTCAAGGCGAGGAGCGGGAGGTAGCTACGAAGGCGGATCGTCATGGTGGGTCTGTCTCTTCGGGGGCCATGTACGCGGGTTCGCGCGACAGGTCACCGCGTGAGCGTGGGATTTAACCCGAACAGCCGCGATTCCAGGCAAGAAAAACTCGATAGCTGCGTTCAATGGACCCTGGGTAGGCCGATCCGCGTGCTTGACAACTAATAAGCATCAGCTTATACGTCCGGCATGCAGAGCGCGGCCGCGGCCGAAACCAAGATCTTCCAGGCGCTGGCGGACCCCAGCCGCCGGGCGATCTTCGAGTCGCTCACCCGTGGCGAGGCGGCGGTGAAGGACCTCACGGCGCGCTTCGACATCTCGCAGCCCGCCGTGTCGCAGCATCTCGCCGCACTGAAGGACGCCGGCCTGGTGAACGGCCGGCGCGAGGGGCGCTGCGTCTACTACCGGGTGGAGCCGCGCGGGATGAAGCCGCTCATCGACTGGATCGCACACTACCGCGCCTTCTGGACGGAGCACATCGATCGCCTCGAACAACTGCTGGAGAAGCTGGACGAATGACTCTCATCGACAAGACCGCCCCATCGCAAACCGAGTCCATTTCATTCGAATTCGACTTACATCATTCGCCGGAGAAGGTGTGGCGGGCGCTCACCGACCCCGTGCTGCTCGCGGAGTGGCTCCTGCCCGTCGTCGGGTTCGAGCTCGAGCCAGGGGCGGCGTTCATGTTCAAGACTCAGGCGTATCCCGGTTGGGACGGCACCGTGAATTGCCAGCTCGTCGAGATCGAGACGCATCGGAAGCTCAGCTACACGTGGAGCGTCCCCTTCCTGGACACGGTCGTGACCTTCACGCTCACGCCCACACCGTCGGGTACACGCCTGTCCCTCGTGCAGTCGGGCTTCAAGCCGGACCAGAAGCGAGAGCTCGGCGGCGCGCGCTACGGCTGGAAGATGATGGGTGAGAAGCTCGTCGACCTGCTCGGGAGGATCTCGTGAGCCGATCGCGGCTCGTGTCCTCCTCCAGCCAGCACGCCGCAGACAGCCACGACCTGATCCGTGTTCAGGGCGCCCGGGAAAACAACCTGAAGGACGTCAGCGTCGAGATCCCCAAGCGCCGGCTGACCGTGTTCACCGGCGTCTCGGGATCGGGCAAGTCGTCGCCGGTGTTCGGCA
>CBFGLP010000267.1:0-2097 GCA_965649595.1 uncultured Myxococcales bacterium
CAGCTCGACGCCATCGAAGCCGGCCTCGCGTGCGCGACGGGCCGCCTGCGCGAACCAAGTCGGCAGCGTCTCGGGCAGGCGACGGACGTGCTCGTGCTCGACGTCGGTCACCTGCTCGCGGTAGCCGAAGCGGAGGTCTCGTAGCTCGCGGGGATCGAGCACCGCTTCGTGCACGGCGTCGTCCGCCGCGAGCAGGCGGGCGCGGACCTCTGACTCCGGAGCGTCGAGCCACTCCGACTGTCCGAGCGCGTCCGCGAGCCGGCGCCTGTGCTCCGGACGAAGCGCGAGGAAGCGCGAGAAGAACTTGTCCGCGGGCGGGCGGCGGCGCACCGCGAGGAAGTCGATGCACTGGATGAAGAGCCGCGTCTGCCCCTCGCTGGCCTCGCGTACCGCGTCGACGAGCTGGCGAAGACCCGGGATGAAGCGGTCATCACCGATCCGCAGCAGCGGGCCCGAAGGAACGTCGCGGACCCCCGTCGCCTCGACTACGATCACCCCGGGCCGACCGGCCGCGAAGCGGCGATACCAAGCGATCACGTCGGGGGTCGCAAACCCGTCCTCGGTCGCGCGCCAGGGCACCATCGCGGGCACCCATGTGCGCGTGGCCAGGCGGAGCGGGCCGAGGTCGATCGGCGAGAACAACAAGCTCGCCGCCGCCTGCTCGGCGCTCGGCCACTGCGTGGGCTCGACGCGATGTCGCAGGCGCTCGGGAGGTGTCCACATGCTCGGGACTAGATCAGCTTGATCTCGCGCAGCCGCTGCTGCAGGAACTCGTCCGCCGTGATCCCCTCGGGGTAGCGGTTCGGGTTCCCCGGCGAGATGCACTCCGGCAGCGTCTCGATCATGAACTCCGAGTTCGGGTGCAAGAAGAAGGGGATCGAGTAGCGCGGCTGGCTTCGCCACGGCTCCGGCGGGTTCACTACCCGATGGACCGTCGAGGGCAACGCGTGGTTGGTCAGCCGCTCGAGCATGTCGCCGACGTTGCACACGACCACGCCCTCGATCGTCGAGACCGGGATCCACTCGTTGCGTCGCGACAGGATCTGCAGGCCCGGCTCACCCGATCCGACCAGCAGCGTGATCAGGTTGATGTCGCCGTGAGCGGCCGAGCGCACCGCACCGTCGGGCACCGCGGAGCCGATCGGCGGGTAGTGGATCGGTCGCAGCACGCTGTTGCCGTGGTCGACCTTGTCCGCGAACCAGTTCTCGTCGAGCCCGAGCACCAGCGCGATGCCCCGCAGCACACGGTTGCCGAGCTGGTCGAGGGCTCGATAGAGGCCGTAGAGCGTCTCGCGGAAGCCCTCCACCTCGGTCGGCCAGAGGTTGGCGGGCAGCGTGCCAGCGAAGGGGCTGCCGCTCGGGATCTCGCGGCCGACGTGCCAGAACTCCTTGAGGTCAGCGACGGTCGCGTCCTTGGCCGTCTCCACGCCGAACGCCGTGTAGCCGCGCGCGCCACCAGTGCCGGGCACGTGGTAGCGCATCTTGGTGTCGGTCGGCAGCGCGAAGAACTGCTTGAGCATTTGGTAGGAGCGCCCGACCAGCGCCTCGTCGAGGCCATGGTCGCGGATTCCGACGAAGCCGAAGCTGCGCAGCGCCTCGCCGAGATCGGCGACGAATGCGTCACGCTCGGCCTTCGTACCCTGGTCGAAGCGCCGGATGTCGAGCTGGGGGACCTGAGGTTCGGAGCCGGTCACGAGGTGGGGTTACCACGACCGTCGCGGATGGGGTAAGACCCCCGCGATGGCGCCCGCACACCACGGCATGCCGTTAAACCCCGCGCAGCGGGCCGGCGTCGAGCATCGCGGGGGCCCGCTACTTTTGCTGGCAGGCGCGGGGACGGGGAAGACGCGCGTGATCACCCATCGCGTCGCGGCGCTGATCGACGAGGGCGTGCCGGCCTGGCGGATCCTCGCGGTCACCTTCACCAACAAGGCCGCCGGCGAGATGCGCGAGCGGATCGCCGGGCTGCTCGGGCTCGAGCTCGACGAGCTGCGCCGGACCGGCCCGTGGATCGGCACCTTCCACTCGATCTGCGCGCGGATCCTCCGGCGCCACGGCGAGGACGTCGGGCTCTCTCGCAACTTTGCGATCTACGAC
>CBFGLP010000268.1:0-3833 GCA_965649595.1 uncultured Myxococcales bacterium
GCCGGCATCGTTCACCGCGACTTCAAGCCCGACAACGTGCTGGTCGGTAAGGACGGCCGCCTGCGCGTCGCCGACTTCGGGCTCGCCCACGCGCTGGATGCTGCGGTCGACAGCGGCGAGATGGTCGAGACCGCGCGAGACAGCTCGCCTGATCGCCCACCCACGAGCGAGGGGCCGAGCCGGCTCACGACTCCGCTGACCCGGACCGGCGCGATCATGGGCACGCCGGCCTACATGCCGCCGGAGCAGTTCGAGGGGCTGCGGACCGACGCGCGCAGCGATCAGTTCAGCTTCTGCGTCGCGCTGTGGGAGGGGCTCTATGGGCAGCGGCCCTTCGCGGGCATCAACCTGGTCACGCTCGCCGAGGCGATTCGGAGCGGACGGATCGCCGAGCCGCCGGGGCCAATCGAGGTGCCGGGCTGGCTGCGGGCGGTCCTCGTTCGCGGGCTCTCGCCCTCGCCGGCGCAGCGCTGGCCCTCGATGCACGCGCTGCTCGGCGAGCTGACCAACGATCCGCAGGCTCGCCGCGCTCGACGGCTCCGCCGGGTCGCGCTGAGCTCCGTCGCCGCGCTGGTGCTCGGGGGCCTGACCTGGCTGACCGCGACCGAGATCCAGCACAACGCCCGCCAGCGCTATTGGAGCGGCTTCACCGAGCAGCTGCTGGAGATCGAGCGCGAGCGCGGCGTCCGGCAGGCCAACGACGACGCGCTGCGGGCCCGCGACGCGACGCGCATGAGCGTGTATCGCAGCTATCGCCGCAAGGTCGGGAGCGTCGACCATGAGGATCCCACGGTCGCGGCGGTGCTCCTGCGCGAGGTCGAAGGCAGCGCGCGCGAGAGCGAGGCGTGGGTGTCGGCCGCCAATGAGGTGCTCGGCCAGCCGATCTCGCACGCGGTGCTGATCGGGCATCGTGACCTGGTCACGACCTTGGCGTTCGCCCCCGACGCGCGGGTCGTGTACTCGGGCTCGGTCGATGGCACGGTCTGGCGGTGGGAGCTCGAGAGTGGGCGCGGGGCGCCGATCATCGATCACGAAGGTGACGTCACCGCGCTCGCGCTCAGCCCCGACGGGCGCACGCTGGTGTCGAGCTCGAAGGACGGCACGGCGCGGGCGTGGTCGTCCGACGCTCCCGATCGCAGTGTGGTGATCGCCCAGCACGACGACGAGGTCTGGCACGTCGCGTTCAGCCCCGATGGCCGCCGCGTGCTGACCAGCTCGAAGGACGGCATCGCGCGGATCGTCGAGCTTGGGACCAACGCGTCGACCGAGCTGCGCGGTCACGTCGGGGCCGTCTATGCGGGCGCGTTCGACAGCGTCGGCGAGCTCGTGATCACGGCGTCTGGCGATCGCAGCGCGAAGCTGTGGCGGGTCGCCGACGGGCAGGAGCTGACGACGCTCGTGGGCCATGAGGCGGCGATCTTTCACGTGCGCTTCATCGGGCCCGATCGCGTGCTGACGGGCTCCGACGACGGCAGCGTTCGGCTGTGGCGGTTGGGCCCCGCCGGGCTGACCAACACGAGCAGCGAGGTCCTCACTCGCCACGAGGCCGAGATCGCGGCGCTCGACGTGCATGGCTCGCGCTTCGTCTCGGCTGCCGTCGATGGCAGCGTGCGCGTAGGCTCGCTCGAGCCCGGTCACGAGCCGATCCTGCTACCCGGCCACGCCAACAGCGTGTGGGCTGCCAGCTTCACGCCGACTGGCTCGCACGTGGTCACTGCCTCGTTCGATACGACCGCGCGGATCGCCGACGGCCGTGGAGCCCCGCTGGTGTTCGAGGGCCACCGCGAGTCGCTGCTGTGTGCGCTCGTCGATCCGAGCGGTCGGTGGTTGGCGACCGGCTCCTACGACGGCACGGTGCGCTTGTGGGACCTGACCCGCCCACGCCTCGAGCTCCCGCTCGAGGGTCATGGTCGCGGTGTGTACGACGTCGAGTTCGATCGCAGCGGGCAGCGGGTCGCGACCGCCTCGCGCGACGGCAGCGTCGGGATCTGGAGCGCGATCGATGGGGCTCGGCTCGCGCGGCTCGAGGGCGGCAACGAGTCGCTCAACCGGGCCGTGTTCAGCCCTGACGGTCGCTTGCTCGCGACCGCGACCAAGCGCGGGATCGTCGAGCTGTGGGATCCGAGCCGCGAGCAGCTGCGAGCCTTGCAGGGCCACGAGGACGTGGTCTGGGACGTGGCCTTCGACGCGGCCGGCGAGCGGCTCGCGTCGGCCTCGTTCGATCGCAGCGCGCGGATCTGGAGCGTCTCCAGCGGTGCCGAGCTGCTGGTCCTGCGTGGTCACACCGACAAGGTCATCGCCGTCGACTTCGAGCCGGCTGGCGAGCGAGTGGTGACTGCCTCGCACGACGGCACGCTGCGGATCTGGGACGCGCAGGGCGGCGCGCAGCTGGTCGAGCTGCGCGGCCATACTGGCAAGATCGCCGCGCTCGCTCGCAGCCCCAACGCGCGGACCTTGGCGACCGGGTCCGACGATCACAGCGCGCGGCTGTGGCCCGATGATCATCCCGAGCACTCGATCGTGCTGCGTGGCCACGGCAAGCCGGTCTGGTCGGTCGCCTTCGATGCGACCGGTGAGCGCCTGCTGACCGCCTCCTACGACGGCAGCGCGCGTGTGTGGGACACCCACGACGGCAGCTTGCTGGCCACGCTCGAGGGCCACTCCGAGGTCATCTGGGACGCCCGCTTCGCGCCCGACGGTCGGGTGATCACGAGCTCGGACGACAACACCATCCGCGTATGGACGCCCGGCTCGGACGCGCCGACGCTCGTGCTCTCGGGCCACGCCGAGGGCGTCACCTCGCTCGCGCTGAGCCCCGACGGCAGCCGACTGGTGTCCGCGTCCGGTGACGCGACCGCCAAGATCTGGCGCCTCGATCTGTTGAGCGCCGATGCTCGGCAGCTGCACGAGCGCCTCGTCGCGGTGACCAACTATTGCTTGCCGCCGGACCAGCGCGTGCGCGACTTCGCCGAGGAGCCAGGCGAGGCCGAGGCCGCGTTCTTGGCTTGCGAGCGCGGCTACGGCCGCTGAGCCGCGGCCAGGCAAATGCCGAGCGCCCCGGGTGGAGTCCACCCGAGGCGCCGCGGAGTCATCGACTTGTCGTGCTGCTAGCCGCGGTCGATTGCGATGCTGTTCGACTGGCTAGATCCATCGGCGAGCGTGAACTCGAGGGCTGCCGAGGCGGCGAAGGGGGCGTCGACGAGCGCCTTGGTCACGTTGGTGCTCGGGTCGTTGATGCTGCCCACGATGGCGGCGCCGAGGTTGTACGAGGTCGGGTTACTGGTCGCGTCGTAGGTGATCAGCGTCACCGCGGTGACTTGGCCCTTGTAGATGGGGTCGATGCTCATGTACACGACGTCGTCGCTCGGCGACGTGCCCGAGGGCACGTACATGTTGCAGCGCGAGCAGATCGGGTACTCCGGCTGCGGGTCGGCGAGCTCGGTCATCGGGCGGTCCTCGCAGACCGGGGTGGCGGCCGGCTCGGCCGGGAACTGCTTGATCACCGTCGTCGGGTCGGCCATCACGTCGGCGACCGCGGAGAAGAACGACGAGAGGTTGCCGTCGCTCGCGGGCGCCTTCGCGGTGCAGCCGAGGTCCGGGCACTGGATGGCCGGCATTCCGTTGCATGCCGCGTCGAGGGCCGCGCAGACCGAGACGCGGCGGATGGCCGGGCCCGAGCCGCTCAGATCGAAGTCGGCCCAGTCGCCGGTGTTCCATCCGGTCGTGTAGAGGATGTTGACGACCTCGTCCGGCGTCAGCTCGGGCCGATAAGACCATACCAGCGCCGCAGCGCCCGAGACGACCGCGGTCGCGACCGAGCTGCCGGTCAGCGG
>CBFGLP010000269.1:0-7114 GCA_965649595.1 uncultured Myxococcales bacterium
TTTGTGCTCGCAGGTGCGACGCTGTCGAAGCGTCAGCAGCTCGCGTAGGCTGGTTCACGCGAGCTGCAATGAGCTCGCGGGAAAACCTCGCCCCGTTCGGGCGTTGGGCCGCATCGCATGTCCGATCCCACGCGCCTCGACTTTGCTCTGCATCACGCGAAGGTGCAGGCGCATCGCGTCCGTCGCTGGCTCGTCGACCGGGCCAACCCCATCGCTCGGGTCGTCCCCTCGGCGCCTGGAGAGCTCGCAGCCGCGCCGGTGCTCGCCGAAGATCGCAGCCCGTTGTGGAACCCAGACGTCGACCCGCGCGAGTGGCCGCTCGAGGCGGGCAAGGTCGAGAACCTGCGCGTGGCCGTCCGTTCGCTCGATGGGATCGAGCTGACAGCTGGGCAGATCTTCTCGTTCTGGGCGCAGATCGGTCCGCCGCTGCGGGTGCGGGGCTTCGTCCCGGGTCGAGAGCTGCGCGAGGGCTGCGTGGTGCCGGGGATCGGTGGTGGCCTGTGCCTGCTCTCGAACGCGCTCTTCTCGGTCGCCAAGCGGGCCGCCTTCGAGCTGATCGAGCGACACGCCCACAGCAAGCGCCCGCCGGGCTCGCGTGCGGAGCTGGGCGAGGACGCGACCGTGGCGTGGAACTACATCGATCTGCGCTTTCGAGCGACCAAGCCGTGGAGGCTCGAGGTCGAGCTGAGCGCGGACGAGCTGAGCGTGCGGGTGCGCGCAGACAGGGCAGGGGGGCGGCGCTTCGAGGTGCTGCGATCACCACCTGCACGCGAGGCGCTCGACCATGGCCCGAGCTGCCTGTCGTGCGGGCATCCCTGCCACCGCGCCGAGGCTCGACCACGAGCTGCTCGAGCCCGACGGACATGGTTGCTCGACGCTCACTGGCCGGAGCACGGCGCGTGGCTGCGCGAGCACGTGCAGGCGAGTGATCGCATCGCGTTGCCAATCGACGGCAGCCTGCTGGGTCGCGAGCGCTACGCGTGGCCGCGCGTGCGCGTGGCTGCGCGCATGCAGTTCCCCGTGCAGCTGCTGCTGCGATCGCTGCACTCGCGTCGCTTAGCCGAGCAGGGCGCCGAGCGGCAGCAGGCGCTCTTGCACGAGGCCGAGCGCATGGCCAAGGCGATGGTCGCTCGGCTCGATCCGGACGACGTCGAGCTGGTGGTCGCGCAGGAGCTCTTGCCCTTCGTGTGGCGGCTCGGCGCGCACGGGGGTCGGCGGGTGAGCGTGCTGATGACGAGGCTTCCGCTGCTCGAGCTGCAAGCGACGCTCGACGAGGCGGCGGCCCGGCACCCGCACAGCCCGACGCTCGCGGACTTTCGAGCCGATCCGAGCCTCGTGCGCGACGAGGCGCGGGCGCTCGCCCACGCCGAATCGATCATCACGCCGCACAGCCAGATCGCCGCGTGCTTCCCAGGTAAGGCAATCCCCGTGTCGTGGTCGCTGCCCTCGACGGGCCGGCGATCCATGCGACGGCGCTCGAGCGAGCGGCCGCGGCTGTGGCTGCCCGCGAGCACGGTCGGCCGAAAGGGTGCGTACGAGCTGCGCGAGGCCCTGCGTGGCCTGAACCGACCGATCCATCTTCACGTGTCGGGCCGCGAGCTCGAGGGCCCGCACTTTTGGGACGCCCTGCCGATCTCGGTCGAGCACGGCCCGATCGCGTCGCTCGAGGCCATCGACCTGGCGGTGCTGCCGGCCTGGGTCGAGCACGCACCGCGGGCGCTCCTGCGGGCGGTCGCCCACGGCTTGCCGACGGTGGCCTCGCGCGCGTGCGGGCTCGCGGGCGTGGCGGGCGTGCGCGAGGTGGCCACCGGCGACGTCGAGGCGCTCCGCGTTGCCATCACGGAGTCGCTCGATTGGCCAGAATCTGGGGTCCGCGCCGCATCCCCGGTATAGGATGCGCATGCCCGCCCTCGCGATGACGGACCTCGACACGACCACGAGCACGCGCGCCTCGACCCACGAGCGTCCGCTTCGAGTGATGATCGCGGGCGGCGGCACTGGTGGGCACCTGTTCCCGGGCATCGCCTTGGCCGAGCAGGTCCGGGCCGCGGGCGGCGAGGTGCGCTTCGTCGGGACCGATCGCGGGATCGAGAGCCGCGTATTGCCCGAGGAGGGCTGGCCGCTCGCCAAGATCGAGGTCAGCGGAATCAAGGGGCGCGGGATCAATGGGCTGATCACCGGGCTGCTGAGGCTCCCGCGCGCGTGGCTACAGAGCCGACGGATCATTCGTGAATTCGCACCCGACGTGGTCGTGGGCGTCGGCGGCTACGCGAGCGGGCCGATCGTGGCGACCGCGTGGCTGATGGGCAAGCCGACGGCGATCCTCGAGCAGAACTCGATCCCGGGGATCACCAATCGGATCTTGGGGAAGCTGGTAAAGCGGGTGTTTGCGACCTTCCCCGATCGGCTGGGGCGCTTTCCTGCTAACAAAGTGGTGGTCGCGGGTAACCCGATCCGCAAGGCGCTGCTCGACAAGCTGGAGGACGCGCGCGAGCGCGAGGTTTTGGTTGGGGCCGATCGCGGCGCTCGACCGCCGCGCTTGTTCGTGTTCGGCGGGAGCCAGGGGGCGCGGGCGATCAATCAGGCGATGATCGACTCGGCCGCGGCGCTGGCCGAGGCGCTGCCGGGGCTGGAGATCTGGCACCAGACCGGCAACGCGGAGCTCGAGCGGACGCGCGAGGGTTATGCTCGGGCCGGGCTGACCGAGCCGCGCGTGCGGGTGGTGCCCTTCATTCGCGACATGAGCGAGCCCTACTCGTGGTGCGACCTGGTGGTCTGCCGGGCGGGCGCGACCTCGCTGTCCGAGCTGGCCGCGGTTGGTTGTCCGGCTCTGCTGATCCCCTTCCCGCACGCGACCGATGATCACCAGACCCACAACACGACCTCGCTGGTCGAGGCGGGGGCGGCCGTAGTCGTGGCTGAGCGGGACTTGAGCTCGGAGCGGCTGGTTGGCGAGGTGACGGGGCTCTTGGGCGACCCGAGCAAGCTCGCGCGGATGCGGGAGAAGATGCTCGCGGCGGCCAAGCCCAAGGCGGCAGCGGATATCCTCGCGGGTCTGCGTGCGCTCGTGAGCTAGAGTCACCCCTCGCACATTCGCTGCCAACCCACGCCGTGCCGGGTGACGCGTCCGCGCCCTCCGTTGGCGTCGCGGAGGTCCGCGCGAATCGTGAAGTCGACTTCGTCAGCCCCCGGGGCTGAATTGGTATCCGTGCCCGCCATGCCAACGAGATGGTAGGGGCCCGGTGTGACCGGAAACTCGAGCCGCTCACGCTGAATCGGCTTACCGTTGCGCTCGGCATCGGTGCGCGTGGACGCGGGCGTGATCAGCTGCGCCATGCCGCTGTTGTGCTCCGAGATCAACAATCGACAATCCGCACAGCTCGCGGGCCAATCGACCTCGAGCACGAGCGTGCCTGAGCTCGCGGGGGCAATCGCAACGTGCGGCGTGACGCCCGTGATCGTGCTCGATGCCGTCGCCGTCGCGGCGCCATCGGCTTCGAGCCAGGTCTCGTGATAGTCCCAACAGCTCATGCCGCGCTTGGACGAGGGCGCAGGCTCCCGACCGCGCGCACACGTGCCCTGCTCGCAATGGGCGATGCCCAGCTCCATCGGCGGCTCGCAGTCGGGGAGCTCGCAGCTCGCCATGATCTCCCGCTCTAGATCGATGACGGCCTCGATGTCCGAGTCACGGTGGATGTAGTAGGGGCCGTGCGGGCAGAGGCCTGGCCACATCTCCGAGCAGTCGGAGTCGGTTTTGCAGCGCGAGAGCTGCTTGCGCTCCGATAGGTAGCTGGCGATCTGCTCCGTGCACGCGTCGGTCGACTGGGGCGTCTGGGGACGCTCGGGGCCCGGCTCGAGTGCCGCCTCGGTGGGCCTGGCCGGGTGCCCGGGCTCGGGTGCGCTCGACGTGCAGGCAACGAGCAACAAGCCGAGCGGGATCGTGCGGCGCATGGGCGACAGGATCGCAGATCGAGCGCCTGCGTGTGCACGATCGAGAGCCGGGCCGAGATCGAGGGCATGGTCCCGCGAGTTGGGGGTTGTGAGTTGACGTCGAGGGCGGATGGCGTCAGGCGCTTGCCGATCTTGGTGTGGCGTGGACACTAAGGGCATGTCGCTGAAGGGTGTTGCCATGCAGACGCTCGAGATCATCGAGCGAGGCCGTTACGTGGCCGAGAGCGGTGAGGTGGTCGAGATCGGCGAGGCCGTCCGGGCAGCGATCGAGGACACTCGCCTCTATACGCCGACCGAGCTGCGCTCGCTGCTGAAGCGCGGTGGGTCGGCCGACGCGGGCCCCGGACCAATCGAGATCGAGGTCACCGGCGAGAAGACCCAGGAGGCCGCGCGTCGGCTGGTGCTCGACGAGGGGCGCGACGACGTGGCGCTGCTCAACTTCGCGTCGGCCCGCAATCCGGGCGGTGGGTTCATCAACGGCGCCAAGGCCCAAGAAGAGGACCTCGCTCGGGCGTCGGCGCTCTATCCCTGCTTGCTCGAGGCGCGCGAGTACTACGATGCCAATCGCGAGGTCGGGCACCTGGTCTATACCGACCACATGATCTGGTCGCCGAAGGTGCCCTTCTTTCGGATCGAGGCGCGCGACCGGTTGGAGAAACCCTTCTCGGCGTCGGTGATCACCGCGCCCGCGCCCAACGGCGGCGCGCTCGAGCGGCCCTGGCCGCACGAGCTGCCGGGCAACTACGAGGACGCGCTGCGCAAGCGGGCGGGCATGGTGCTCGCGCTCGCCGAGGCCGAGCAGCACCGCACGCTCGTGCTCGGGGCGTGGGGGTGCGGGGTGTTTCGCAATGATCCGGAGCTGGTCGCGGACGCGTTCGGGCGCCACTTGGAGAGCGAGCGCTTCTCCTCGAGCTTCTCGAAGGTGGTGTTCGCGGTGTGGGATGGCAGCCGCGTGGGCAACCGGGCGGCGTTCGAGCGGCGCTTTGCAAGTTGAGGGCGCGAAAGTGGAGAGGCAATCCGAGAGTCGCCCTTCATGACGACACTTCCGAATGCCTCGCTCACCGCAGCAAGCCCCCGTCGGCAAACTCGATCACCAATTCATCCGCCTCGACCACCTGTCCGAGCGGCAACGAGAACGCCTTGACGAGCGCCTCTGGCAGCGGCGCTCGATCGGGCAGCTCGATCTCCAGCGGTCCCCGGAGTTGCTCCGGTGGCTGCTCGAGCAGCGTCTGGAGCGCGAGCCCGATCAAGCTCGACGGAACCTGGTCCGCATGGAGAGCGAGCTCGGCAATCTGCCGCAGCAACGCCTCGAGGCCGGGCAGCGCATCGGTCGGCACCGCCAGCGAGAGCCAGCGGACCGGCAGCATCGCGTCAGTCAACCGCTCGCCCAAGCGGCCGAACTCGATTAGCGGCACAACCTTTGCCGCATACAGGGCAATGCAGTCGTCGACCAAGCCGGCGCCGTGCGGGAGGGCGTCGGGGATCAGGTCTTGCTCGCAGGCGAGGTACGCGAGCGCGACCATCTGGGCGAAGCGGCTGCCGGGGCTCGCGTAGGGCGAGCCGATCGAGGCCTCGACGGCGCGGGCCAGCTCGGGCAAGCGGCACAGCTCGGGGAGGACCTTGCGCGCGATCGCGAGTGCGGCGAGCGGCGCGGCGGTGCCGTGGAGGCGGGCGAAGAGCTCGGGGCGGATCTCGAGCAGGCGCTCGGCCAAGCCGGTGGCGTCGCGCTGCGGATCGAGCTCACCGACGACCACGAGCTTCTGCATCACCTGCTGGAGGAGCAGCCATCGCATGAGGGCTGATCCTACGCGGGCCTTCGCTTGCGAGCGCGGCTCACAGACCAGCGCGGGGCTGCGTCTGCGGTGACCTTTGTGGGCAGGTCGGAGTCGAGCGGTCAGCGCGTGCGCGCGCAGTGACGATCGCGGCGCCGAACCTCGGTCACCGGAGCGTGAGCGGAGCGGTAATCCGGTGTCTTTCCACACTGACTTCAACCCCTGTCCCGTGATCGGCCGAGGGCCATGCTCTGGCTGGCCGTCGTCGGCCGCGATCCCTTATGTTCGCGCCGCCGACGAGCTCGCTCGTCTGCCAGTCCCCGTTTTCCAGGCCGACCCCATGCCCAACCGGATGCCCAGCTTCCTCGCCCCCAGCGATACTTTCGTCCGCCGCCACGTCGGGCCCAGCGAGACCGATGTCCAAGTGATGTTGAAGGCGTGCGGGGCGGCGAGCCTCGAGGCGCTGATCGACGAGACGATCCCCGCTTCGATCCGCATGAGCGAGCCGCTGCGGCTGACCGGGATCGAGAATTATGGGCCCAGCGATCGCCTGCTCGGTGAGCACGAGCTGCTCGCACGCTTTGGCGAGCTGGCCCAGCGCAACCAGATCCGCAAGAGCTACGTCGGGCTCGGCTACTACGGGACGATCGTGCCGCCGGTCATCCAGCGCAACGTGCTGGAGAACCCGGGCTGGTACACGGCCTACACGCCCTACCAGGCCGAGATCGCCCAGGGCCGGCTCGAGGCGCTGCTCAACTTCCAGACGATGGTCGCGGACCTGACCGGGCTCCCGCTCGCCAACGCCTCGCTGCTCGACGAAGGCACGGCGGCGGCCGAGGCGATGCACCTCGCTCACGACGTGGCCAAGGGCAAGCGCTCGGTGTTCTTCGTGTCGCAGCATTGCCACCCGCAGACGATCGCCGTCGTGCAGACCCGGGCCGAGCCGCTCGGGATCACGGTGCGGGTCGGTGACGCGGAGCAGGCGGAGCTCGGCGACGTGTTCGGTGTGCTCGTGCAGTACCCGGACACCGAGGGGCGCGTGACCGACTGGAGCGCGCTGGTCGAGCGGGCGCACGCGGCCGGGGCCGTGGTCGCGGTCGCTACCGATCTGCTGGCGCTGACGCTGCTGCGTCCGCCGGGCGAGTTCGGGGCCGACATCGCGATCGGCTCGGCCCAGCGCTTCGGCGTGCCGATGGGCTTTGGTGGGCCGCACGCGGGCTTCATGGCGACGCGCGACGAGTTCCGCCGCGCGATGCCAGGCCGGATCATCGGCGTGTCGAAGGACAGGCACGGCAAGCGGGCCTATCGCATGGCCCTGCAGACCCGCGAGCAGCACGTGCGGCGCGAGCGGGCGACCTCCAACATCTGCACTGCCCAGGTGCTGCTGGCGA
>CBFGLP010000270.1:0-4057 GCA_965649595.1 uncultured Myxococcales bacterium
ATCGAGGTCGAGCCCGAGGTCTTCAGCGTCCGCAAGTGGCAGTGCAAGACCCGCAGCAACAACAACGTCGCGACCTTCATCAAGGAGCTGATCCTCGAGCTCCCGCCCGGTGAAGAGGTGCCCTTCCGCGCCGGCGGCTACATCCAGATCGAGTGCCCGCCGCACACTGTCCACTACAAGGACTTCATCATCGAGCCGGAGTACCGGGGCGATTGGGACAAGTTCAACATGTGGCAGTTCGTGTCCAAGGTCGAGGAGCCGGTCACCCGCGCTTACTCGATGGCGAACTACCCCGAGGAGAAGGGCATCATCATGCTCAACGTCCGTATCGCCTCGCCGCCGCCGCGGCAGCCGGACGTCCCGCCGGGCAAGATGTCGTCGTTCATCTTCGGGCTCAAGCCCGGTGACGCGGTCACGATCTCGGGCCCCTACGGCGAGTTCTTCGCTCGCGACACCGACGCCGAGATGTGCTTCATCGGCGGCGGCGCCGGCATGGCCCCGATGCGCTCGCACATCTTCGACCAGTTCAAGCGCTTGCGGACCGACCGCAAGGTGACCTTCTGGTACGGCGCCCGCTCGCTGCGCGAGGCCTTCTACGTCGAGGACTTCGACGGCATCCAGGCCGAGTTCCCCAACTTCAAGTGGACGCTGGCGCTCTCGGATCCGCTTCCCGAGGACAACTGGACTGGACCCAAGGGCTTCATCCACCAGGTCTGCATGGACCTCTACCTGCGCGAGCACGCGGCCCCCGAGGACATCGAGTTCTACATCTGCGGGCCACCCATGATGAACCAGGCCGTCATCAAGATGGCCCTCGAGCTGGGCGTCGAGCCGGAGAACGTGATGTTCGACGACTTCGGCGGGTGAGCCGGCGAGCATCCAGCACGAAGCAGGCGGGTCGAGAGGCCCGCCTGTTTCATTTCGGCTTGCGTGGGGTAAGTGAGAGGCGAGCACGATGACCGACACGGATCACAAGGGACGACTCTGGCAGGCGCTCGTGCTCGCGGCGCTGGGCCTGGCTGGCCTCGTGTGGATGATCTGGCCGCGACCGCCCGCGCGAGAGCTGCTCGATCCGAGCGAGCGAGGCTCGCAGTGGCTGGTCGAGCGCGACCGCGCCGTGCTGCGCGGCGAGACCATGGGCAGCACCTACACGGTGGTGATCGCCGGTGATCCGCCCGCGACCGAGCGCTTGCTCGAGCTGCAAGGGGCGATCGAAGCCGTGCTGGCCGAGATTGATCTGTCGATGTCGACTTATCGGCCAGACTCCGAGCTGTCGCGCTTCAACGATGCGCCCGCCAACGTCCCGTTCGCGGCCTCGCAGGGACTGCGGGCGGTCGTCGCCGAGGCCCAAGCGATCAGCGAGCGCAGCGGTGGGGCCTTCGATGTCACCGTCGCTCCGATCGTCGAGGCTTGGGGTTTTGGCCCCGCCAAGCAAGCCGGCCCCCGCCAGCCGAGCGAGCGGGAGCTCGCGGACCTGCGCGCGCGCGTGGGCTGGCAGCGGCTCGTGCTCGACCCCGAGGCCGGCACGTTGGTGAAGCGGGTCGAGGGCCTGCGAGTCGACCTCTCGGCGATCGCTCCGGGGTACGCCGGCGATCGGATCTCCACAATCCTGAGCGAAGCCGGGCTCGATCGCCACATGGTCGAGGTCGGCGGCGAGGTCCGAGCGAAGGGCAGCAACCCCGCGGGCGAAGGCTGGAAGATCGGCATCGAGCGGCCGACCAACGACGCGCTCGGCGAGCGGACCGTACAGGCGATCCTGCGGGTCCATGACGCCGGCGTGGCGACCAGCGGCGACTATCGCAACTACTGGGAGAAGGACGGCCGTCGGTATTCGCATACGATCGACCCGCGGACCGGGCGGCCAATCACGCACGCGCTCGCGAGCGTGACCGTCGTGCACGAGACCGCCGCGCTCGCCGACGGCTGGGCGACCGCGCTCAACGTGCTCGGGCCCGATGCTGGCCTCGAGCTGGCCGAGGCGGAGGGGATCGCGGCGAGCTTCTTGGTGCGAACCATAGCCGGCGGCTTCGAGGTTCGCAGCACGGCTGCCTATCTGGCGCTCGATTCTCGTGAAGGCGCGCCGCGATGAACGCTGCCCAGATTATGGTTCCAATTTGTGGGATGAACGACCATCGATTCAGTGTCCATTCGTCCCGTTATTGACGGATATGATAATGCGATCGTGACGATGGATGGCGTCGGTTCCGCTCATGTCCTGGTCGGGAATGAGCGTGGTCCATTCCGTGCTCCGCTCGCGGGGGGTATTGTCCCGTGCTAGTAGCCGCGGACCAGTAGGTCCGCGGCTACTCCGTTGATCGCCCGAGAACACGCCGGCAGCGTCGCATTCGCCCGAGGTGCCACCGGCACGTGCGAGGGCGCGGCGCGAGTCTTGATCGTCGCCGGAGACTCGCAGCGGCGCGCCGAGCTTCGCCGGATGCTCCCGGATCGCTACGCCCCGTGCGAAGCGGACAGCCTCGCGGCCGCGCTCGCGGCCACGGGCGCCGGAGTCGACTGCTTATTGGTCGTCGACGAGCCACCGCAGCTCGACGCGTTGTCGCTGTTGGTGGAGCTTCACAGCGCGGGCGGCTCGGCCAGCTGCCCGCACCCGATCGGATCGTTGCCCGCTTGGCCAGTCGTCATCGTCACCACCGCCAGCGAGCGGGAGCGGGAGCGGGAGCGGGCGGCGCTTCGGCTGGGCGCGACGGAGTGGGTGGATGCTTCGTGCACGAGCGCCGCCGAGCTGGACCACGCGATCGAGCGCGCGTTCGATCGCTTCACCGCGCTGGCTCGCCGTGAGCCGCACGCGGGCCTCGACCCCGGCCGATCACTGGACGATGGCGAGCCACACGGGAGCGAGCCCTTCCTTCGTCGGGTGCTCGACAACCTGTTTGTGTTCGTCGCCGTGCTCGAGCTCGACGGCACGCTGCTCGAGATCAATCGCGTGTCGCTCGAGACCTCCGGCATTGGCCTCGCCGACGTCCGCGGACACAAATTCTGGGACTGCTACTGGTGGGAGCACGGGGACGGGGCTCGGGACCGAGTCCACGAGGCTTGCGAGCGAGCCGCTCGCGGAGAGTCGGTCCGCTTCGACTTGCGCGCGCGGCTTGCTAGTGGCCAGATGTTGGACGTCGACCTGCAGATCGCCCCCTTGCGCGACGCCAGCGGCCGAATCACGCACTTGATCCCCTCGGGGATCGACATCACCGAGCGCAAGCGGGCCGACGCGCTGCTGCGCGACTCGGAGAGCCGCTATCGGACCTTGTTCGAGTCTGTCGAGCAGGGCGTCTGCGTGATTCAAGTGATCTTCGACGCCGACGAGCAGCCGATCGACTATCGCTTCCTCGAGGTCAACCCGGCGTTCGAGCGGCATGCCGGCTTCTCGGCGCCGCTCGACAAGACGGTGCGCGAGCTGATCCCACAGCTCGACGAGTTCTGGTGCAGGGTGTTCGGCCGCGTCGCGCTGACCGGCGAGGCCACGCGCTTCGAACGTTACTCGGCGAGGCTCCAACGCTGGCTCGACGTGAGCGCCCATCGGCTCGGCGCGCCGACGGACAGGAAGATCGCCGTGCTGTTCAGCGACGTCACCGAGCGCAAGAACGCCGAGTCGGCCTTGAAGCAGAGCGAGGCACGCTTTCGAGCGCTCGCCGACAACATGTCCCAGCTGGCCTGGATGGCCGACGCGCAGGGAGAGGTCACTTGGTACAACCAGCGCTGGCTGGAATATACCGGGATGACGCCCGAGCAGCTGCGGGCGTGTGGCTGGCGTGCGCTTCAGCATCCGGATCACATCGATCGCGTGACCAAGAAGATCGAGCATTGCCTTGCGAGTTGCGAGCCGTGGGAGGACACCTTTCCGCTGCGGAGCAAGGATGGCCAGTACCGATGGTTCCTCGCTCGGGCGCTGCCGATCGGCGACCGATCGAGCGGCGTGCGCTGGTTCGGGACCCACACGGACATCACGGCTCAGCGCGAGGCCGAGGACACGCTCCGGGCGGCCGTGCACTTGCGCGACGAGTTCCTGTCGGTCGCCTCGCACGAGCTGCGGACGCCGCTGACC
>CBFGLP010000271.1:0-6964 GCA_965649595.1 uncultured Myxococcales bacterium
GGCTCGAGCCGCGCGAACGAGCAGAACTTGCAGTCCGCGACGCAGACGTTGGTCGGGTTGATGTGGAAGTTGACGTTGAAGAAGGTCCGATCGCCGTGCAGTTGCTCGCGGCGCTCGTTGGCCAGGGCTCCGAGCGCGAGCAGATCGGGGTAGCGATAGAGGACCACGCCCTCGTCGAGGTCGAGGGGCTCACCAGCGCGGACCTTGCTGGCGATCGTGTCGAAGCGGGCCTTGTCCTTGGTGATCATGACTGAGACTCTTCGTCGGGATCCGCGGGCAAGCCGAGCTCGCGCAGATCGAGGGAGACGGTGAAGCGGCCGGACTCGACCGTGCGGGGGACCGCGTCCTCCTGCAGGGCCGGCTCGAGCCCGGCTTGCTCGATCAGGTTGCGAAGGCCAGTGATCGTCGGCTCGGTCGGGCGGGTCACGCCCGCGACCGGCAGCTTGCGATCGGCCTCGATTGGCCCGGCGAGCGTGTCGGCGCCGAAGCCCAGCGCGACCTGGGCGAGGCGGATGCCGATCAGATCGTGGCGGGCCTCGACCCGCACGCTCGCGGGCAGGATCAGCCGCGCGACCGCGATTGCCCACAGCCGCGCCGTGCCGCCCGGCTGGCGAGACCAAGGCGCGAGCGAGCATGGGCCGAGCCAGGGGTTCTCCGCGATCGGGTTGGACGCGACGTGCTCGGCGAGCTGCAGCAGCCACTCGACGTAGCGGCGGCAGGTCAGCTCGTCGCCGGGCTCGACGATGACCGCCACGCGATCGCCAGGCTGCCAGGCGGCGGGGGCCGGCCAGACGTCGAGCCGGATCGTCCGGTGCCGACGCAGCAGCATCGCCGGACCCTCCAAGAGCGAATCCCCAGGCGTCGGACGCAGCAGCGCACGCTTACCAAAGTAGGCGTCGCGCACCGCCTCCGCCCACTGCCCGGCCCGTGGTGGGTTGTCTCGCAAGGCGAGCGCGACGGCGAGATCGATCCGCTCGGGTCGATCATTCGGCAGCACGTGCTCATCGAGTTCGCTCATGTCGACACTCCCCAGCGTTGGACCAGATCGAGCTCGAGCCCGGCGCGATCGAACACCCGCGCGAGCACGGTGTCGATCGCTTGCTCGAGCGTGCGGACGCCCGAATAGAAGCTCGGCACCGCCGGCAGCACGATCGCGCCGGCCTCGGTCGCGGCGACCATGTTGCGCAGGTGCACGAGGCTCAGCGGGGTCTCGCGCACGACCAAGATCAGCCGCTTGCGCTCCTTGAGCGCGACCTCGCTGGCCCGCGCGATCAGATCGTCGCCGCCGCCATGGGCGACCCGGGCGAGGTTGGACATCGAACAGGGCAGCAGGATCACCGCGTCGGCGGCGTTGCTGCCCGAGGCGAAGGGGGCCGTGAAGTCGAGCCGATCCCAGCGATGCAGCCCCGCCAGCTCGCTCGGCATGTCCTCGGCCAGCTCGGCCCGCCAGACCTGCGGCGCGGTCGCGGACACGACCCAGTGGACCTCGAGCTTGTCGGCGAGCAGGTGGACCGCGTCGCGCAGGACGCCGAGCGCACGCTTGGCATAGATCGCTCCGCTCGCGCCCGTGATCGCGATGACCAGCCGAAGCGGTCGCAGCCCGAGCGAAGCGGAGCTGTCGGTCATGGCTCGCCCCGCGGCTTGCGAGCGCGGACGATCGACGCGATCCCGAGCGTCAGCGTCTCGCAGCGCGCGTCGACGAACCCGACCTGCTCGAGCAGCTCGACGAACTCGCCGGTGCTGCGGAACGCTCCGATGCTGCGCGGCAGGTACAAGTACGCGTCGAGGTTGCCGGTGCACGCCCAGCCGACCACCGGCATGACCGAGCGGTTGTAGACCGCGTGGAAGGCCCGGGTCGTCCAGTGGCTGGGGCGGAAGAACTCGAGCACGACCAGCTGCCCGCCAGGCCGGAGCACGCGGAGCTGCTCGCGGGCGGCGAGCTCGAGATCCGACAGGTTGCGGGCCCCGAACGCGCAGAAGATCGCGTCGACGCTCTCGGGCTCGAGCGGCAGCGCGTGGGCGTCCATCTGCACGGCGTCGATCCGTGCGACTGCCTCGTGCCCGCCGCGCCTCGCTACTCGCTCGCGGCCAATCTCGAGCATGCCGGCCGAGAAGTCGCCACCGATCAGCTTGGCATCGGGGTAGCGGCGGTGGATCTCGAGCGTCGAGTCGAGGGTCCCCGCGCAGAGGTCGAGGATCGTCGCGTTGGCCCCGGTCCGGGTCGAGTAGCGCTCGGGCGGGGACGGATCCGGCAGCAGGCTCGCCACGGCCTTGCGCCGCCAGCGGATGTCCGTGCCCGCGCTCATGATCCGGTTGGCCCGGTCGTAGCCCGGAGCGATCGCGCTGAACATCGCCTGTACGCGGCGGCCGTGCTCGTCGATCGCCTCGACCTTCTCGAGCGCGCTCACGCGGTCCTCCGCACGATGTAGCGGGCGAGCTCCTCGAGCGCCGCGCGAGCGGGCGAGGGGGGCAGGGCGCGCAGGGCCGCGTTGGCTTCGTTGACGTGCTGCTCGGCGACCTCGCGGGCCTCGTCGAGGCCGCCGCTTTGGATCACCCGCTCGATCACCTCGTTGAGCTCGTCCTCGTCGACCGGCGGGCCGCCGCGCAGCAGCTTGGCGAGGCAGTCCTTCAGGCCGCGGTCGCGCTCGCACGCGAGGATCAGCGGCAGCGTGGCCTTGCCCTCGCGGAGGTCCTGGCCGCGGCTCTTGCCCGACTGATCGACGTCGAGCAGGTAGTCGATGATGTCGTCGGCGATCTGGAACGCGAACCCAACCGAGCGCCCGTAGTGCTCGAGCGCCGCGGCGGTGGTCGGATCGACGAGGTGTCCGACCGCGCTGCACCAGCCGATCAGCGCGGCGGTCTTGCGGTCGATGACCATCGCGTAGCGCTCGCGATCGAGGTCGCACTCGCCGGCGACGTGCAGCTGCGCGACCTCGCCTTCAGCCATCCGCGTGACCGCGTCGGCCATGGTCTGGATCGCCCGCGCCTCGCCGATCCGCGCGACCGCCTGCAGCGAGCGGGCGTAGCAGTAGTCGCCGGTCAGCACCGAGAGGCCGTTGCCGTAGCGCAGCCGAGCGGTCGGGCGGCCGCGGCGAAAATCGCCCTCGTCGATCACGTCGTCGTGCAAGAGCGTGGCCGTGTGCAGCAGCTCGGCCGCGGCCGCGATCGTGATCCGGTGCTCATGGCGGTAGTCGGCCGCCTGCGCGGCGAGCAGCGTGACCATCGGGCGGAAGCGCTTGCCGCCCGCGAAGGTCAGGTGGCCGCCGATCCGGGGGATGATCGCAAAGGTCGACTGCAGCAGCTTGGCGAGCTTGCGCTCGACTTGCTCGAGCTCGCCCGCGACCAAGGCCATGGCCGACGCGACGGGGGTGACCTGGCTGTCCGTGATCGGCTTTTCGATCGCGGGCGAGCGACTCGGCCCCGCGCCTGTGTCCGTCACGTCTGGCTCAGCGAGCCGCGGAGCCACGTCATGCATCGATTCGCTCATGATCGTCTTCATCCAAATCGAACAAGTCGGAGTCGTCAGGCTGCGAGTCGCTCGCACGCGGCAGGCCGCCCGCCCGCTCGCCACCGCCGATGAAGGGCAGGGCAGGGCGCAGCCGCGAGGCCGTGCGCGCGAGGCCGTTGAGGATCGCTCGGATCGGGCTGCGCTCGACGAACGCCTCGAGGAACGCCCGGCCCATCTCGAAGAAGCCGAGCATGTGCTCGGCCCGGCTGCGGGCGAACGCGATCCGCGGATCGTCGCTGGGTCCCGAGCGCAGCAGCGCGCTGACGGCCCGCGCCCGGTCGATCGCCGTATCGACGCGGGCTGCCTCGCGCTGGCGCAGGACCGCCGTGATCAGCTTGAAGAAGTTGGTCTCGGCCACGTAGAGCCGGCCCTCGCGGTGGAGCACGCCCCACTCGAGCAGCGCGGTCATCGTGGTGCTCGCCGAGCCAGCGCTGATACCCAGGCGCGTCCGCACGGTGCTCTGATCGAGCGCCTCGGGCGACATGTACACGAGCCCGAAGATGCGCCCCATCGTGCGGGTGAACCCCCAGAACTCGGCGATGTCGCCCATCACCTCGGCGACCTCGTCTTGTGCCCGGGTCAGCAGCTCGTCGACCTCGCTCGAGCTGCTCGCCGCCGCGGGTCGCTCCTGCATCTCGTTGGCCGCATGCTCCGACCCCGCGTCGCCGATCGCTCGCTCCTCCCCCGCGGGTGGGGCGGAAGGCGTCGAGTCTCGCCGGTCGGGTGGAGGCTTGCGGGCCATGAAGGGCCGAGAACAGCCGAGATTTTGCGTTCTCTGGACGGTGGTGGTGGCGCCGGTTCATTTCAATCTGAAATGAACTTGTCGGCATCCGCGGTTTACTCCGGGCCCCTGGGGAAGTCAATCGAGATTTTCGCCGACCTCGCTCCGGATGCTCCACGACCATGATCGATGGCCCCGAGCGCGTCGGCGTCGCCTGATCACACTGCTACTCTCCTCGACGCAGATGTCGGAGCCTCGGGTCGCCTATCCCTTCTGGGTTGCCATGGGTGCCGCCTTCGTCGGCACGCTGCTCGGCGGCTCGGCGGTGTGGATCGGGCTCTCGGATCGACTCGACGCGGCCGAGCAACGAGCGGCTCGGGCCGAGGCGAACGAGCGCACGCAGGGACCCGAGCCCGAGCGGATCGATCTCCCGGTCGCCGAGACCGAGGGCTCGGTTCGGCCGCCCACATCGAGCGAGCCGGTCCAGGTGATCGACGGGGGCCTGTCCGCCGATCCGGGCGACAGCCCGCTCGTCCGCGCCGTCGCTCGCACGCGCGACAGCGTGGTCAACCTGCTGGTCGACGGCCGCGCGCGCGGGGCCGGGGTCGTCTACGACGAGCGCGGGCTGGTCCTGACCAACTACCACGTGATCGAGCCGGTCTTGCAGGCTCGCTCGGTGCTCGGCTCGGCGCAGCCGGGCGAGCGGCTGCTGGTCAGCGCGCGCTTCGAGGATGGCCGCGAGCGCGAGGCCGAGATCCTCGCTGCCGATCCCGACGAGGACATCGCCGTGCTCCGGCTGGTGCCGACGCTCGAAGGCGAGCGCTTCAACCCGGTCGCCGTCGGTCGCTCGGCGGGCTTGCGGCTCGGCGAGCAAGTGTTCGCAATCGGCTCCCCGGTCGGGTTCGAGAACACCGTCGCGTCGGGGATCGTGTCCGCGCTCGCCCGCACGGGCGTGCTGGCCAACCGCCAGATCCCGCTCATCCAGCTCGACGCGGCGATCAACCTCGGCAGCTCCGGCGGCCCGCTCTTCAACCTGCGCGGCGAGCTGGTCGGGATCACGACCGCCCGGTCGAGCCGCGGTGAGGGTATCGGCTTTGCGATCCCGATCGATCGGGTGCGCCTGTTCCTGCGTGCGCTGAGCGAGGGCGAGCCGCTGCGTGCAGGAATGATCGGCGTCGAGCTGGATCCCGTCGCCGACATCACGCCCACGATCGCTGCGTTCGGCTACCGCAGCGGCATCGCCGTCGCGCGGGTGGTGCCGGACGGCCCGGCTGCGGTCGCGGGGGTCGAGACTAGCGACGTGATCGTCGAGCTGCGTGGACGCAGGCACGACGAATTCGACGCGAGCCCCGAGGGCCGAGCCGCGTTCGGGCGGCTGGTCAGCGAGACGGTCCGCTCGCTCTTGCCGGGCGAGACCCTGACGATCGAGGTGATCCGCGGGAGCACGCTGGTCGAGCTCGAGCTGACCATCGAGGCGACCACGGTCGTTGGGCAGGCGAGGATCGACGCGGAGGAGCTGCTCGGCGTGTTCCTCGGGAGCGGCGAGCAGCCAGTGATCGCGGGCCTGGTGCCGGGATCGCCGATCTCCGAGGTCCCCGGGGCCGCGCAGGCGCTCCGCGACGCACAGATCGTCGAGATACTCGGGCACCCGGTCACGACGGTAGAGGAGCTGGGCGAGCGCCTCGACGATCTGCGCAGCTGGAGCGCGAGCGGGGGCCGTCGGAGCATCGCAATCACCTTCGTGGTCCCGGGCGGCAAGCGGATTCGAACCACGAAATATCCATTGGCGACTCGGCGCTGAATGATGACTGAGTGATTCGACCGCGACGCAGCGTGCCGGTCTGACACGGCCAATATTGGATAGCGCTTCGGATCTGGCGCTCGCGGGTAATCGATGCTTTGGCCTGGAGCGTGCAATGGTCCGTCGACCAAAGACGACTCTCGCAAATCGGAATCTTCCGATCCCGCGCATGCCATTCGCGCCGGGAAAGCGACGAAAGGACATCCAAACATGGCTCGTCATCACAACGTCATCGCCGTCTTCGACTCGACTCCGCGGGCGCAGGAGGCCCTCGACCGGCTCTCGACCCAGAACTTCCGCCCCGAGCAGATCAGCCTGCTGGTGTCCGACGACGCCCGGGCCAATCACTTTCAGATACACAAGGGCACCAAGCTGGCCGAGGGAGCCGCGGGTGGTGGCGCGATCGGTGGCCTGCTCGGAGCGCTGGTCGCTGGCCTGGCGACCGCGGCCGCGATCGCCCTGCCTGGCCTCGGGTTGATCGCCGTGGGCCCGCTGGTGGCAGCGTTCGCCGGCGGCGGGATCGGTGCTGCGGCGGGCGGCATCATCGGTGGGCTCGTCGGGCTCGGGTTCAACGAGCACGAGGCGAAGCTCGTCGAAGAGAGCGTCGCGCGCGGGGACATCGTGGTCGGGGTCCAGAGCGACACCAAGGACGAGGCGGACACGGCCAAGAAGGTGTTCGAGGAGTGCGAGGCGAAGACCGTGGCGGCTTGATCGCTAGCACGGCTTGGAGCTTTGAATCTGGGGATTCATTTGATGGAGCCGCCGGGCGTATGTGCCGGTGGCTTTTTCATTTCATCTGCAGGGGAGGGCTGCGAATCGAGATATGTGTGCATTATGGGTACGCGTTTATACCGTTGTTCATAGCGAGATCCTGAATTGGGAGCTTCGATCGGAGCTTGAGGAGGCCTTTTCGATCCTGGAGAGCGCGCCCTAT
>CBFGLP010000272.1:0-4471 GCA_965649595.1 uncultured Myxococcales bacterium
CCATCGGGGCCACTATTGGCGAGCAGCCGCCGAAGCGGGTTTTCGCGGTGCCGCGCGAGGTGGGCCTCGGCCGGGCCGTGGCAGGCTTCGCAGGCGATGCCGAGCTCGGCGACCTCGGTCTCGACCCGCATCGCGTCGAACTCCGGCGCGACGGCGACGGCGTGGCACCTCGAGCAGACCTCGTTCCAGCCGTACACGGCGTGGGGCTCGTGGGGGCGCAGCAGCGTGGCCTCGTTGGCGACCCAGGTCTGGGCCTCGACGGACCAAGTGAAGGGGAACGCGACCAAGCGGCGACCCGGGTCCGCCGAGACCCAGTACATCTGCATGTTGTGGGCGCCGGTGCTCATGATTGCTCGCTGCCAGGCGAGCGGGGCCTCGCGCGTGGCCGGATCCGGGCCCTGCTCGGCTCGAGCGAGCAGCCAATTTGCGTTGGGCATCAGGACCCAAAACTCGTCGCCGCGGCGCTCGACCGCGTGCTCACCGTCGGCGTGCGCGAGGCGGCGGCCGTCGAAGTCGGCGATCACCGTCTGGGGCTCGACCGCTTGGGTCATCGTGCGATGCCAGCTCGCGTGCCAGCTCGTGTACGCCTGTGGGTGGCAGGACCGGCAGCGCGACGAGCCGACGAAGCCCTCGGCGCGGGGCTTGGGCAGCTCGGCGTCGCGTGCCTGCTCGGACGTGTTGGTGCTCGCGACTCGCTGCGCCCGGGCCCAGGTGCCAGTCCAGGCGAGCGCCAGCGCGGCGAGGCAGACGCTGGCGATCAGCTCTCGCTCGAGGGGCACGCGCCGACTTTAGCATCCATCCCGGTCCGGGGGATCGTGGGTGCTCGGTAGGCGAGTGCCACCACAACCACGAGTCGATCACGAGCGCTGAGTGAGTGCTCGTCGAGGCGAGCGCCTGTTGTCGGAGCGGGCTCGCTGGTAGAGTGGAAACATGAAAATCGGATCACCAGAGTCAATCGTATTGCTGATTCAGCTGAGCTTGCTCGCCGTTACAGCGACCGGGTGCGACCCGGCCACCGAGGACGATGACAACGCCGACTCGGACGATTGCCCCGAGCTGTCGCGCGAGCCCTTCGAGGTGCTCGCGTGGGATCTGACGCCAGAAGGCTTTGCCGAGCTCACCGCGGCCGCGGCGCAAGAAAATCGGGTTTGGTCCGAGATGGACGATGTCAGCAAGTGCGAGCTCGTCTGCGCCTATGCGGGCGGAATGATCGACGCTTACCTCGACCCTTACTACGACGGCAGCGGCGACGCCCACTATGTATATGCGGACACCTGCACGCTCACGGTGGTGGTCGAGGCGGATATGGTCATTGGCGGCGGAGTGACGTGTGCTGGCGAGCTGGCCAGCGGTCCGACTTGCATCTAGCGGGGTGCGGACCGAGAGCTCGGACCGGCTGCGCCACGCCGGTCGGGCCTGCATCGGGGCTCAGGGCAGGGCGCAGCCCGCCACTTCGAAGGGTCCGCTCACGACGTAGGGCGAGTCGTCGACGTCGAGCTGGCCACGAATGCGCCACTGCGAAGGATCGCCGTCGAGCACGACGCTCTCGATCGTCAGCGTGCCTTCGCCGGTCTCGTAGCTTCCGACTTGGTTGACCGTCACGGGGTGGTCACCGACCGTCCACTCGTCGGGCGTGGACACGCTGATCACCGAGGGATAGTAGTCCTCGAGCGCGGCGTACCTGGTGAACAGGTAGGTGCCGAGGCTGGTCGGGTTGGAGCCGAGGTAGATCCGCGCTCCGTCGAACACGCCGGCGCTGGCGTTGATGGTGCCCTCGTCGCCCTCGCCGGTGACCTCGGTCGTGCCGACTGGACCGAGCTCGCACTGCGCCGTGTCGATGCACTCGGCGTGCGCGACGAAGCACTCGTTGTCGCTCTGCGCGAGCTGGTCGCAGTCGTTGCCGATGCACTCGAGATCGCAGAGCTCGACGCAGCGGTTGCCGTCCCACGCGAACAGATCGGACGAGCCCTCGCAGGGAGCCGAGGCCGACTGGGCGTCCTGGGCCACGCACGGGTCGGGCTCCCCGGACTCGGCCTCGTCGGCCGTGTCGGCGCCCCCGGGCGTCGCACAAGCCGGGACCGCAGCGCAGAGCAAGGCGATGATGGGCAAGGTCGAGACAGTTGCAGCCGTATGGAGCTTGGAGCGCATGGGCCCTAGAGTGCCACGATCGGGGCGGATCGATCGTCGATCGGATGTGAGCGACACGACCCTCACACTGATCGTGCCCGAATGCTGGCGAGCAGGTGCAAGACCATGCCGATCGTGACGACGCACCAGGCCACGAGCGCGACGTAGACGAGCACGCGCGAGATAGCGATCAAGAACGACGCGTCAATCGCCGCCGAGAGCCGCGCGGTGCAGACGGTGTACATCCCGAGCGGGAACACTGCGCCCCAGTAGAGCGGGTCGTAGCGGAGCGGGAACCTGCGGACTGCGTGCCGCCAGATCCCGAGGATCAGCAGCATCGGGATCCACCACGTCGCCGTCGCCCACCACATCAACGTGAAGCCGCGTACGAAGGGGAGCAGCTGCGCGAGCACGGGTGAGTGCGGCGTCGCGGCCACCAGCATCGTACCGGCGAGCGTGGAGATCGCGGCCGCGCCCATGTTGATCCAGTAGGGCGGAGCGAGATCCGAGGGGGTCATCGCGAAGAACGTGTAGCGATAGAAGATCAGCGCGATTATCCAAAAGTAGAGCATCCCGCCGCCGAGCCACATTGCGAGCGCGAATATCAGCACCTCGGGCGCGTGCGCCCCGAACCCAGGCGCGAGCTGGGCTCCGAGCACGCTGACCGACTGGGTAGCGACCACGCTGATCAGCCAGCCACCGTTGAGGCCCTCCGCGAGCGCGGGCTTGTCGGCCTTGACCGTGAGCAGCGCGAAGATCCCATAGATCAGCACCGCCCACAGCACGATGCCCGCGATCCACAGGATCCGCGCCGCGGTCACGCTCTCGCCGATCAACAAGCACTGCGATCCGAGCACGCAGGTCGCCGCGATGATCGTGAAGAACCCGACCGTGCGCCCGTGGTGGAGCAGGTCGGCGCGGACACGATCGCGATGGCGGAGCACCCGGATGATCGTGAGCAGCCACAGCAGCGGGTAGAACCCGAGGTTCACCACGAAGAGCGCGAGCGCGAACGCGTGCAACCCAAACAGCTCGCTCGCCAGCGACACGATCCCGGTCGCCATCACGAGCGCGAAGTAGGCCGGGTGCATGTCTGCGAGCTCGGAGGGAGGCGGAGCGGGCTGGGTCATCGGCGGAGCAGATGATAGGGTGCGCGGCCCATGATCGACTACGATCCCAAGGCCTGGCTGCGCATCGTACTGTCGCTGCGTGGCGCCGTCGCTCCACGCTTGGCGGTTCGGATCGCCATCGCCATCGCGCTCGGCTTTATCGCGTGGTGGGTCCATCACAGCTCCGCGTTCGCGATTCCGCCGCTGGTCCACACGCTGATCGGTGCGGCGCTCGGTCTGCTGCTGGTGTTTCGCACCAACGCGTCCTATGGGCGCTACGTCGAAGCCCGCGAGCTGCTCGGCCGCATCGTCAATGCCAGCCGCGACCTCACGCGCCAGGTCGTCACCTACGTCGGGGACCACCCCGAGCGCGCGGCGTTGAGGTCCGACGTGCTGCGCTGGCTCGGCGCGTTCTATCGCTTGCTCGTCCACAGCGTCCGCGACGAGCGGGATCTCGCCGATCTGGGCGAGCGCCTGAGCGCGAGCGAACGCGCGCGGCTCGAGCCGCTCCGGCATCGCCCCTCGGTGGTCGCCTCGTGGATCAGCGGCCGCCTCCACGCCGCGCACCGGGCAGGCCACCTCGGCGTCGAGCCGCTGCGCGCCATGGATGCCAACCTGACTGCGATGATCGCCGCGCTCGGCGGATGTGAGCGGATCCGCCGGACCCCGGTGCCCTTCGCCTACGCCCAGCACATCAAGGTATTCGTGGTCTTGTTCTGCTACACGGTGCCCTTCGCGATCGTCGAGTCGCTCGGGATCTACACGCCGGTCGCGTCGGCGGTGCTCTCGTTCGCGTTGTTCGGCATCGACGAGATCGGCGTGGAGATCGAGGACCCCTTCGGGACCGATCCCAACGATCTGCCGATGGAGCGGATCGGCGACACCGTGGACGCCAGCACGCGCGAGATCGTCGAGGCCGGTGACCTGCGCGAGGGATCCGCATAGGCAGCGCCCGAGTCCTCTCTGATCAGACCGGAGCGCTCGTTGGGGCGTAGCGGTCGCCGCCGTGCACCGCTCGCTCACGCTCACTCTCCTCGGCTCGCTCGCGCTCACTGCTTGCATATCCAACCAGACACCCCGAGAGCTCCAGCCGAGCCCTCCAGAGAAGCCAGTAGCCGAGGTCGGGGCTGCCGACTCGAGCTCCTCGACCGAGACCGAGCAGGCGCCCGAGCTCGAGACCGAGCAGGCGCCCGAGCTCGCGACCGAACCCGCGATCGAGCCAATCGACGAGCGGG
>CBFGLP010000273.1:0-1745 GCA_965649595.1 uncultured Myxococcales bacterium
CCTCATTTGCGCGCAACGCAACGCAACGCACGGGGAGGGCCTTTTCGATCATGGAGTGCGCTCCCTATTCGGACAGTGGCTCCCCGGGGTCGCGCACGGGCGACTCTTCGGATCTCGCTGACGAAGCCGATCAGCGCGGCCACACGTGGTGCCCGGGGCTGCGCCTCTTCGTGCGGCTGCGTGCCCGCTCGGCCGCGCGATCGAGCCGAGCGAAGAGCGGGCGCTTGACCAGCTCGACGCACACGACATACGCGATCACGATCACCGCGATCGCCAGCCAGATCGACCCAGATAGCTGCACGAAGCCCAGCGGCTCGCGCAGCGGCGTGAAGGGCAGCGCGACCGCGACCGCGGCGATCAGCAAGGTCGTGGCGATCAACGCCGGGTGCGGTCGGCCTGCCCAGAAGTGCTCGCGCGTGCGCAGCGAGAGCAGCACGAAGAGCTCGGTCAGCAGCGACTCGGCGAACCACGCGGTCCGAAAGGTCTCGGGGCTGGCGTCGAGCAACGCGACCAAGACCACGAAGGTGATCGCGTCGAACATAGCGCTCAACAACCCGAACACGATCATGAAGTGGCGGATGAACACCATGTCCCAGCGCTGCGGGACCGCGAGCGCCGGCTTGTCGACGCGGTCGCCTGCGAGCGTGGCCGAGGGCACGTCCGAGAGCAGGTTGTTGAGCAGCACCTGGTGGGCGAGCAGCGGCAAGAAGGGCAAGAACAGCGCCGCGCCTGCCATGCTCAGCATGTTGCCGAGGTTGGCGCTCTCGGTCGTGAGGACGTACTTGAGCGTGTTGGCGAAGGTCGCTCGACCAGCGACGACGCCGTCGCGGACGGTGTCGAGGTTGCGCTGCAAGAGCACGAAGTCGGCGGCCTCGCGCGTGACGTCGGTCGCCCCCTCGACCGAGATGCCGACGTCGGCGGCGTGGATCGCCGGGGCGTCGTTGATGCCGTCGCCCATGAAGCCGACCACGTGCCCGGTCTTTTGCAGGGCGTGGAGGAGCCGCTCCTTCTGGCCGGGGTCGACCTCGGCGAACAGATCGACGCGCTCGACGAGGTGCCAGAGCGACTCCTCGCGTAGATCAGCGAGCTGCGAGCCGGTCACGACCTCGAGCCGCTCGATGCCGATCGTCGCCGCCAAGTGGCGGACCACCGCGTGGTGATCTCCGCTGACGATTTTTACTTGGACACCGAGGCCACGAAGATCGCGGAGCGCTTGCTCGACGCCGGGCTTGGGTGGGTCGCGGAAGGTCAAGCAGCCTTCGAAGATCAGCTCTCGCTCGTCGTCACGCCTCGGCCCCTGCGGGCCAGGCCACGCACGGCTGGCGACCGCGACCACGCGCACGCCCTGCTCGGCCCACGCGAGCGTGCGCGCCCGCAGGCGCTCGCGGGCCTGCTCGTCGAGCGGCACGATGGCTCCGTCGCTGGTCCGCAGCGTACTGCACACGGCGAGCACGGGCTCGAACGCACCCTTGGTCACGAGCGTGGGCCCGAGCTCGTGCGCGTCACACAGCACGCTCAGGCGCTTGCGCGTGAAGTCGAAGGGGATCTCGTCGAGCTTGCGAGCGGGCGCGGGCGGATCCTGGCCGAGCGCCTCGACGATCGCTCGGTCGAGCGGGTTGGGTAGCCCGGCCTGCAAGCTCGCGTTCCACCAGGCGAGCGCGGCGACGCGGGTCGAGGGGCGGGCGTCGAGATCGAGCGCGGCCTCGAGTCGGATCTCGCCCTCGGTCAGCGTGCCGGTCTTGTCC
>CBFGLP010000274.1:0-13993 GCA_965649595.1 uncultured Myxococcales bacterium
GTAGTCCTGCGGGGGCTCGTCGCCGATCGGGAGGTTCGCGGGGGCGGGGGCGTGGCCGGGTTGGTCGGCGAAGATCGCTTGAAGAGGATCGCTGGCTGGCGGAGCGCTCGATGGTTTGGAGGCGGGCTTGGTTCGATCGCGCTTCGTTGCGTCGACAGGCGCAGGCCCGCAGGCGTAGAGCGAGCCCACGCTCGCGAGCCCGAGCATCCACGTCCGGCGTCGCATGTGTGGTGGTCAGTATCGCAGATCTAGCGTGGGTCTCGGTCTGCTAGCTCGTTTCCACCCGTCGCCGAGTCCCGAGCAGATACACTCGGTCGATGACCTCGGATCGGATCTCGTCGGTCCTCGTACTGACCCTCGCGTGGGCGAGCGCGTGCCAGCCCAGCCTCCCGGGCAATGGAGACGAAGCAGGCAGCGACACGAGAGGCGACGGCGAGGAGTCGGCGAGCGAGACCGTCGATGGCGACGACAACAGCACCGCCGACAGCAACACCACCTCCGACGGGAACGATCCCTCCGACGGCGACACGACAGAGGGCGACGACCCGGCTTGTGACCGGCAATCCAACATCGAATGCACGAAGCCGGCGCACGACGAGCTCTACGCGTGCTTGGACGCCTGCGGCGATCCAGCGCTTAGCTGCGCCGACGAGGCCTGCCCATTCGACTGCTGGTATCAGTGGTACGTCGCGCAGTGGGCTTGCGAAGCGCCGCGCTGCCCCGAGCATCCGGACGAGTACACGGCCGAGTGCCTGTACCCGTGCTACGGCGAGGCCCTCGCCTGCCTGCAGGCACCCGACTGCAGCCCGCGGACGTGCAGCTTCGAAGCGATGCTCTGCCTGGTCGACAAGGGCTGCTCGTGCGAAGGCATCACGATCGACTTCCCCTACGAAGGCAGCTGCGAGCTCGTGCTGCCCGGGTCGACGCCTCCGTTCAAGGCTCAATACACGCAGCTCGAGACGATCGGCATGGAACGCAGCGTCGGGTGGGGAGACGAGACCTGCGCCGATAGCTACGTGGGCGGGCTGTGGGCCGACGACAATTATGATCGGATCGTCTTGTGCGACGACATGTGCGAGGCGTTCGCGCTCGAAGGCTCGATCCAGGTCGGGTTCCTTGCTCCGCCCTGTGAATGAACGGGAGCGCATCTGCGCCGCCAAACCGGGTATCATCGGTCGGTGGTCGTGTACCGGATCCCGCTCGTCCTCGTGCTCACCTTCGCAGGCGTGAGCGCGTGTCGACCCGGCCAGCCAGGCAGCGACGACGAAGCAGGCGGCGATTCGTCGAAAGGTGAGAGCGAGACCAGTGATGGTGATGCGACCGACGCGGGCGACCAGGCTTGCGTGCCAAATTACGAGGCCGAATGTGCCGACCCGATCCAGGACCAGCGCGACGCTTGTCTGGCGGCCTGCAACGACCCCAGGCTGAGCTGCGTCGACGAGGCTTGCTGGTTCGACTGCTGGTATCAGTACTTCAACGCTTCGTGGACCTGCGTGGCTCCTCGCTGCCCCCATCCCCCCTGGCCTGACAATTACCTGTATTCCTGCTACGCCGATGCCCTCACCTGCGCACAGGCGAACGATTGCAGCCCGCGTACGTGCAGCTTCGATGCGATGGTCTGCGTGGCCGAGAGCGGCTACGCCTGCGAAGCCATAGAGATCGACTTTCCCTACGCAGGTAGCTGCGAGCTCGCGCTGCCAGGTCCTACGCCGGGATACAAAGTCCCCTACGTCTCGATCGAGTCAATGGCCATGGGATGGTCCCTCGGTATGGCCGATGACACCTGCGGTGATCCCCCCTATTACGTGGATGCGCGCTGGGCCGACGACAATTATGATCGGATCATCCTGTGCGACGACACGTGCGAAACGTTCGCGCTGGAAGGTTCCATCCGTGTCGGGTTCGGCGGTCCCGCTTGCGACGGCTGAGCTGGATCCAGTCAGCCGACAAAACCCCGCCGCGCCGCCGCCCAGCGAGCCACCTCGGCTAGCTCCGGCTCGTCCATGCAAGCTCGCAATGCGGCGATCTCTGCTTCGCTCAATGGCCCGGTCCGATTGCCCAGCGCGAGCAAGGCGTTGCGCCGCAGGCTCCGACGCGGGATTCGATTTAGTGGCGTGTGCTTGACGAATTGCCGGTGCTGATTGTTGCCAACCAACGCGAGCCGAGCCAAGTCGACCACCCGCGGTCCGCTCGGCGGAAGCGGTAGCCATGCCGAGCTCGGTATTCGCTGCTCGCGAGTCTCGGATCGATTGTAAGGACAGACCTCCTGGCAGACGTCGCAGCCGGCGATCCGCTCGCCCATCCGCTCGGCCAGCGCGGGCTCGATCGGGCCGCGGTGCTCGATCGTCAAGTAAGAGATACATCGCCGCGGATCGAGGCGACCGGGCGCGTCGAAGGCCTGGGTCGGGCACAGATCGAGGCAGCGTGTACAGCTCCCGCACGCGTCCCACGGCGCCGCCTCGGGCTCGAACAGGCGTGGATCTGCGGCGTCGGAGCCGACCCAGGCGGCGGTCGTGAGCAGCACGCCGATCATCAGGTAGCTGCCCAAGCCCGGCGCGATCAGGCAGCCGTTCTTGCCCAGGAACCCGAGCCCAGCCAAGAGCGCGAACGAGCGCTCGAGCACCGGCTTGGTGTCGACGCAGACGAGCACCTCGGCCCCGGGGAGCTCGACTTGCAGCCGACGTCCGAGCTCCTTGATGCGGCGGTGGACCTCGGTGTGATAGTCGCTGAACTGCGCGTAGCGGGCGATCGGCCCCGACTCACCGGCGTGCGGGACCAAGGCGACCAGCGCCGAGCGAGCGCCGGGCAACATCTGCGCTGGGTCGGCCCGGACCTCGGCCGTGCGGGTCATGAACTCCATCTCCCCTGGCTTGCCGGCGTCGAGGTACTCGCGCAGCGCCGCTCGAGCGCGGGCGAGCAGCGGGTGATCGAGCGAGATGGCCCCGATCCGCAAGAGCCCGAGCTCGTCGCACTGGCCGCGCAGACGCTCGACCAGCGCGTCGTCGAGGCGCAGGTCGAGCGAGGGAGCGGCTTGCGTGCTCACGCTGCCGGGCACCATGGCACGCGCTCCTCGGGCGAGCAATCGAACGAGGCCGCTCGACTCGGGCCCGCCCTTCGGCCCGGACGGGCCGACGAACCCTTTCCCCGCTCCGCTCCCCTCGCTACGCTCCCTCGCCATGCAGTCCCAAAGGACGAAGATCGTCGACGCCCTGAAGCTCACCCCGCCCGTCGCCAGCTTGCGCGTCAAGGGCTGGGCCCGCACCGTTCGTGACAGCAAGAACGTGGTCTTCATCGAGCTCAACGACGGCTCGTCCTTCAATAGCCTGCAGATCGTCGCGCCCGCCGAGCTGAGCAATTTCGAGGAGCTGCGCCACCTCGGCACCGGCGCGGCGCTGAGCGTCGAGGGCGAGCTGGTCGCCTCGCCGGCCAAGGGCCAAGTCGTCGAGCTCAAGGCCAGCGCGGTCGAGATCGTCGGCAAGGCCGACGCCAGCTACCCGCTGCAGAAGAAGCGGCACAGCTTCGAGTTCCTGCGGGAGATCGCCCACCTGCGCGTGCGCACCAACACGTTCGGCGCGGTGTTCCGGGTCCGCAGCGTGCTCGCGCAGGCGATCCACCAGTTCTTCGGCGAGCGCGGGTTCGTCTACGTGCACACGCCGATCATCACGAGCAGCGACTGCGAGGGCGCGGGCGAGATGTTCCGGGTGACCACGCTCGAGCTCGGCAACCCGCCTCGCCACGAGGACGGGTCGATCGCCAACGAGGAGGACTTCTTCGCCAAGCCCGCTTACCTGACCGTGTCCGGCCAGCTCAACGGCGAGGCGTTCGCGCTCGGGCTCTCGGAGATCTACACGTTCGGGCCGACCTTCCGGGCCGAGAACTCGAACACCAGCCGGCACGTGGCCGAGTTCTGGATGATCGAGCCGGAGATGGCGTGGGCCGACCTCGATGACGACGCGAGCTTGGCCGAGGCGTTCGTGAAGTACCTGCTGCGCACGGCGCTGGATCGCTGCGGCGATGATCTGGCGTTCTTCGACGATCGGATCGAGAAGGGGCTGATCGAGCGGCTCGAGGCGGTCGCCAACGCCGAGTTCGCTCGCATCACCTATACCGAGGCGGTCGCGATGCTCGAGAAGAGCGGACAGAAGTTCGAGTACCCGATCGCGTGGGGCAAGAACCTGCAGGCCGAGCACGAGCGCTTCATCACCGAGAAGCTGATCGGGCGGCCGACCTTCGTGGTCGACTACCCCAAGGAGATCAAGTCGTTCTACATGCGGCGCAACGACGACGGGCTCACGTGCGCGGCAATGGACCTCTTGGTGCCCAAGATCGGCGAGCTGATCGGCGGCTCGCAGCGAGAGGAGCGCTGCGACGTGCTCGAGGCGATCATCCGCGAGGATCCGAACCTCGATATGGCGGCCTACCAGTGGTACATCGACACCCGCCGGTTCGGCTCTGCGCCGCACGCCGGCTTCGGGCTCGGGTTCGAGCGGCTGGTCATGTACGTGACGGGGATGGACAACATCCGCGATGTGATCCCGTTCCCCCGCACGCCACGGCACTGCGAGTTCTGAGCCGCCCCTCAGCCGCGGGCGGCTGACAAAGCCACCCTCTCGCGCGATGCCGCGCGAGTAGAAAAATTTCAGCGGCCGCGTCCGATCGCGAGGGCGAGCGGCGAATGGCAGGGCGACCCCCCACGAAGGACGCCCTGCCATGAACCGCCCCCTCCTGTTTGTCGCGATTACGCTCCTCACCCCCACCCTCGCAGCCTGCAGCGTCGACGAGGCCGACTCGGCCGACGAGAGCCTGCGCGCGATCGTGGTCAGCGATAGCTGGGGAATCCACGGCCCCGTGTCGTTCCCCGACGTCAACTCCTGCGACGACTACTGGAACAACATCTGCGCCAACCTCACGGCGGACCAGTGCACCATCGCCCACAACCGCTACACGTGCACGCAGGCCTCGCAGGGCGTGGTCATCACTGACAACTTCGGTGAGCTGGCCGAGAGCCTCGAGTGGGATGGCTATAGCGTCGGGGACGAGGGGCCCAGCACGGGCGACTCGGCGGCCGCAGCTTGCGAGGGCATGACGGGCATCGAGCTCGAGGAGTGCCTGAACCTCGCGCAGGTGGCCGAGCTGGTCGCTTCGAAGGCTCCCGAGCTGATCACGAAGTTCCCATCCGGTGGCTTCGCCTCGCTGACGATCCGCGACGACATCCTGACCGTCGAGCCGCTCGGCCCGATCGGTGACGACATGGTCTACACGGCCGCCGACGCGCTCGACTGGCGGGTGCCGCTGATCGGGGATGAGCTCGCGTTGGGCAAGCTGACCGGGATCGTGATCGAAGACATCATCATGACGGTCCGGCCCAACGGCACCATCAGCGTGTCGAACAACTACGCCGCGTTGATGCAGCGGCAGAAGCAGCCCCCGCCGCCGAGCTTCGACTTCCTCGCGCACTACTCGATGAGCGCTCCGGGGGCCGACTACATCGGCGGCTACATCGGCGTGATCGGTGGCTGGTCGCGCCACGCGGCGAAGTGGAAGGCCTACGTCGATCTCAACGTCGGCTCGGTCGACCTCGCGTCCGCCTACCAGGGCAACATCCTCCACCCCTTGGTCGGCGCCGAGAGTGAGCTCAACCTGCACGAGTCGCTCTACTTCGAGGACATCTGGGGCAACACCTACGACCCCAACGGCACGTGGATGAGCGAGGACATCGACGATCCGCTGACTGGTCTGGCGTTCGCCGCGATGGTCATGCACTACTGGCACAGCCCGGTCTACTTCAACGGGGTGTGGACGCCCTCGCTGCAGATCGCCCCCGCCGGCGCCTGGTATCACGAGTTCGCGCTCGAGCAGGTGACCTTCCGGATCCCCAACGCGCCGACCTTGCACGACGCCTGCGGCATCAGCCCGAGCGCGAGCGCGGTCACGGCCCTCGCGGCGATCCAGACCTGCGATCTGACCGGCGTGACGCTCGAGGGCGGGATCGTGAGCGCGTGGCTCGGTGACTACTCGCCCGGCAACTCGCCGACTTACCTGCACCACCAGAGCATCGGCGGGGCCGACCTGATGTCGAGCTACGCAGCCGGCTTCTCGTGGGGTCCGAACTGGCACAGCGGTCGGGTCGGTGAGCTGGTGTTCGATCCACCAGCCGAGGCGAGCGAAGACGAGATCGCGGCTGTCCGTGCGCTCGCGGGCGTGCTCGCCAACGAGCTTCGCGAGCAGGTCCCGATGAAGGAGTTGGTCGAGTAGAGCGCTCGCAGCGGAGGTGGGGTGGAGGGCTGGAACCTGGTATCGACCTCGTAGGACTACGCCATGCGCAGCGCTCCCCTCATCCCTTCGCTCCTCTCGCTATCCCTGCTCGGCGTGTCCGCGTGCGATGGGGTGCACGCGGCCCCCTCTTCGACGATCAGCGGCGGCACGGGGACCGTGAAACCGCCAGCGGTCACACAAGAGCAGCCCTGCCTGGATCCGAGCCGAGCTCAGCCGCCGATCAGCGAGCTGTGTCCGCCGAGCCGGCAGGTCGCTCACCTGCCGGATCTCCCCGAGTGCCCGGTGCCCGCAGCCGGCTCCGGGTGGGTGATGGACGAGCTGTTCACCAACGGCTCGGTCCCCGCGACGATGAACAACTACTGCCGCTACATCTGGACCTCGGCGGGGGCTCCGGTGCTCGGCAACCTGCCCGCGTCGGTGCAAGCGGCGGCGCAGCCCGACTGTCGGGTCGTCGCCCAGAGCCCGCTGGCAGGCGATCTCGACGACGACTTCGAGCAGGCGTTCGCGGGCGGGACCCAGCCGATCCCCGACGTCGACACGCTGATGGGCTCGGGCGCGCCGGTCGAGATCGCGGTCGTCGACACGGCGCCCTTCGACACCAGCGCGGCGCGGGCCGATCACGGGCCGACGATCGCCGCGCTCGTGGCCAAGCTCGCGAGCGGCTGCGTGCCGGACCTCGAGGCGCGCAAGTGTCGACGTCGGGTCTCGACCTGGCTCGGGCTGCCGCAGGTCGTAGGGGTCGGCGCCGACTCGCAGCGCGGTGGTTACTTCGGCTACCAGAGCGAGCTCGCGCAGGGCATCTTCGCGGCGCTCGCTGGCTGGACCAACCACGACCACAAGCTGATCATCAACCTCGCGGTCGGCTGGGAGCCGAGCCTCGGTGATCTCGATGCGAATGGTCGGGCGCCGACGGCCGCGATCGGAGCGGTCCAGCACATGATCCAGCTAGCGACCTGCCAAGGCGCGCTGGTCGTGGCCGCGAGCGGCAACCAGCCAGCCGGGAGCTGCGTGGACGAGGCGACCGGGCCCGGCTCGTGGGAGCGGCTGCGCGGGCTCGACAACAAGCAGTGCGGTCAGATCGGGCTGACCTCCGGCATCGCGCTCGGCTCGCCTGCCGACCTGCACCCCTATCACCCACTGCTGCACTCGGCGACCCCGATCGATTGGTCGCAGCAAAACCTGGCCGACTTCCGACCGGGCTCTGACTCGCGCTTGGCTGCGCTCGGGTTCGCCGGGTTTGCGAAGCTCGGCGCGACCGACTTTGGCCCGCTCTCGGGCAGCTCGGTCTCGACCGCGGTGGTCAGCGGGATCGCGGCGTTGGTCTGGTCGTACTTCCCGAGCCTGAGCGCCGACGAGGTCATGCACGTGATCTGGGAGAGCGGCGCCACGCGGACGCGCGACGGCCAGATCGTGCGCGCCCACAGCTACCTGGCGAGTCAGACCAGCGCGCCCGAGCAGCGGGTGGTCACGGCCTGCGGGGCGCTCGTCCACGCCTGCAACACCTTGGTGTCCGCGAGCAGCTCGGGGACGCCGACGCCGACGCAGTGCCAGGCGGTGACCGCCCGCTGTAACGACATCCAGGCGAATCCGCAGCCGAGCCCGAGCACGTGGTGGACGGGCTTCGAGCAGGCGGTCACGCGGCTGAACGCCGACGATCGCAACGACAGCCCGCCGCCGATCTGGACCAGCTACGAGTGCACGAGCTGCGGCTCCAAGGTTTCGACCCTGATGCCGCGCTCGAACGCAATCCCGGCCCAGGCGATGCCCGATCCTTGGGTCCTGCCGCAGCCCGAGAAGCCGCCCTGCCCGATGTGCCAGATCAAGGACGACGAGATCTATCTCAGCATCGATCCGGACTACGTGGGCATGACCTTGAGCAACGTGTCGGTCGAGCTCTCGGACCGCGGCGGGACGACCGAGATGATCCACTATGGACCGATGAGCCTCTCGCCTACGCAGGTGCAGGTGATCACGGATCCTGCCTTGCTGCGGATCGATCGCTCGCAGCTGCCTCCGGTCAGCGCGTGGGTGTCGATGGTCTTTACCGACGCTGCGGGGCGCTCGATCACGGCGGGCAACCAGATCCCCGTCGGGCCTTGAGCCGTCAGGGCTGCCAGGCACGCCAGCGCACGAAGCTGCCCGGGCCGGCGTCCTGGCTCGGCGCAGCTCGCTGGACGCTCGCGAGCGCGTCGATCAGCGCGCGGGGGTCGTCGCCGTGCAGCTTCGAGTAGAGCCCACGGCTCAGCTCGAGCGCGGCTCGATCATCGACGGGGCCGGTCGGCGCGATCACCAGCTCGGCGCCCGCGAGCAAGAACGCGGCGGCGAGGTTCATGCCGCCATCGATCACCTCGGCGTCGACGGTGCCCGTGCTGCAAGCTCCGAGCACGACCACCCGTGGCGCCCGCTGGCCGGCGACGATCTGCGCGGCGCTCAGCTGGCCGCTGCCGGGGACGTCGATGTGGCTGTCCCACCCGGCCAAGCCAGCGTGGTGGCCGTGTCCTGCGTAGTGGAGCAGCACTGGTTGATCGTCGCTCGACGGTGCCCAGCTCGGCTCGACCACGAAGCCTCGCTCGACCAGCTCGGCACCGACCAAGCGCACCTCCTCGGCGACCGCGTCGAGGTTGCTCGCGCCCGCCACGACGCTCGCGCGCCGCTCGGGCGCGGCTGAATCAGCGAGTGAAGGATCCCCGAGCCCGAGCGAGTACACGACCGAGAGCCCCGCGAGGCTCGGCCGCGCTCGCACGAGCGCGTGCGCGTCGACGGTGACGAGCTCGCCGACCGGGATCAGCTCGAGCCGTCCTATCGACGCCAGCGCGGGCTCGAGCTCGAGCAGCGCCCGCTCGAAGCGAGCCTCGGGAGCCAGCGCCGCGTCGACGCTCACCGCATCGATGTCCCCGGACGCGCGCCAGAGCAGGAACCACCAGCGATCCCCGCCCGCACTCGGCGTGGTCACCAGCACCGCGTGGTCGGCCTGCTCGGGCTCGACCTGCTCGCAGCTCCAGCGCGGAGCGTCGCGCTCGAGCAGGGCGGTCGCACGATCGAGCAGCGCGTCGGCCTGCTCACCCTCGGATCGCAAGCCGTCGCGCAGCCGGGCGAGCTCGGCCTCGGGCAGCATCCACGCGTGCTCGAGCCGCTCGTCGATGCTGGCGCGGCGGGCCTGATGACGGCTGAGCAGATCTTGGTAGGCACGCTGGTCGTCGGGTCCGAGCGGCGGACGCAAGCGAGCCCAGAGGCCGCGCAGGTGCCTGGCCCGAACGCCGACCGCCACGCAGATCGCCTCGCGCGACTGGTCGAGCGCCAAGAGCAGATCGACCAGCTCGGCGTCGGGCCGGCTATGGATCGTCGCGAGCATGCTGCGGCCCGAGCTGCCGGGCACCGCGAGCGCGAGCTCGTCGGCCAGCTCGCGAGCGCGACGAAACGCGAGCAAGGCCTCTTGCTCATCGCCGCTGCGTCGCGCGAACGACCCCTTGGCCGCCCACACTCGCCACGCGAGCTCGCGATCTTCGCTCAGCTCGGCGTAGAGCATCGCCCGCTCGAGCTGCCGTCGCGCGCGGCCGGGGTGCCCCTCGTGCAGCTGCAGCTCGGCCTCGATCAGCTCTCGCCAGACCAACGAGTGGGGATCGAGCTGCGAGGGCTCGAGCTGCGCGAGCTGGTCTCGCGCCGACGCGAGCGCGCCCGACTGGATCGACGCGAGCGCGAGGTGCAGCCGTGTCCTCGCCAGGTCGGCGGGGCTACCGGCCTTTGCGTAGCGCCCGAGCAGCTCGCTGAGCGTCCCGCTGGGATCCGGCGCCGTGCGGTCGGCCTCGCGGCGCAGCAACCCGATCCAAGCCAGGTTGTAGCGGATGTCGAGCGCGACCGGCTCGAGGCCCGCGTCGGTCCCGAGCGTCCCTACCTGCGCCTCGACCTCGCGGGCGAGCGCCTCGGCCTCGTCGAGCCGACCGAGCCGCGCGAGCGTGACCGCCTGCATGACGAGGGCCGAGGCGAGCTGCGCCTCGTCGCCGACCAGCGCCGCGAGCCGGACCGCGGTCTCGAACCCGACCAGCGACTCATCGAGCCGACCGAGGCGATGATCGAGGACCCCACGCAGATAAGCGACGCCGATCCGAACCTCGAGGTCGAGCGTGGCGAGCCGCTCGGCCTGCGCGAGGTGCTGCTCGGCCGCGTTGAAGTCCGGCTGATCGAAGAGCTGCACGTACGCGGCGAGCAGGTGGGCCCCGCCGACGCAGCTGACCGCCCGCGTGGAGGCGACCGCGTCGACCGTCGCGAGCACCCGATCGAAGCGCTGCGCCGCCATGCCAGCGCGCGCAGCTTCACAGCGCAGCAGCGCCGCCTCGTCGGGCTCGAGCGTGGGTATGCCCGCGTCGAGCAGGTCGAGCGCCGCCGCGGGCTCGCCCGCTCGGAGCCGCTCGCGTGCGGCACGGCGAAGCTCGGCGTCGCGCTGCGAGAGCGGCACGAGCTCGACCGCCCAGACCTCGCCCGATGCCGCGTGGATCTCGAGCCGCCCGCTCGTCCGCGCCGGCTCGACGTGCACGAGGATCCCGTCGTGCTCGTGCGAGACCTCGACCTCGACGGGCGCTCCGTCGAACCGGGCCTCGATCGTCTTCGAGGGGCTAGGATCGCTCAGCCACACGCTCAGACGCTTGGGCTTGCGCAGCAAGCAGCGCGGCGGGCCCGAGGGGATCGCCACGATGCCGAGGCAGCCAAACAGCGCCGGAGATCGAAGCTCGGGAGCAGAGCCCGAGTCGGAGCTGCTCGCGTCGACCAGCTCGCTCGCGCTCGGCTCGCCTCGCTCGTCGGAGCGCTCGGGAGCACAGCCGAGCCCGAGCCCGCAAGCGACCAGCGCGAGCGTCAGTCCTCGATGACGATGTCGAGTCGGAGTGCCTGCCATGGCTCGTCGCCCGTCGGCTCGGCGACTTGCTCGGCGCGCTCGGGCAGCGCCTGCGGCCGAGCCAGCGCGAGCACGATCGTATAGCGGCCCGGCTCGAGTCCCAGCTGATCGATCGTCCCGGCGATCCGGATCGCGCCCGTGTCCGCGACCTCGACCAGCTCGTCCAAGCGCAGCGTCAGCCCTGCGCTGCTGCCCTCGACGAACGCGAACCCACGCACGGCGACCTCGCCTTCGACCTTCGCCTCGGGTCGTGAGATCCAGGCAAACGAGGTGGCCCGACGGTAGCGAAGCGGCGCCTTCGAGTCGGGATCGCCGCGAACCTTCATGAGGCCGCCGTCCGTCTCGAGCCCGTACTCGGGGAGCGGGTCGCGGGTCGCCAGCAGCTCGCGCTGGTCGCCGAGGTTCTCGGCGCGCGGCCACACCCACCACAGCACGATCGCTGCAGCGGCGGCGAGCAGCATCCCGCCGACGACCCACCACGAGCCACCGCCGATCTGCGGTGCAGGCTCGGCACGAAGCGGGATCACCTTCCGCTCGGGCTCGTCGGTCTCGGTCGGCTTCTCGGTCACTCGCAACCCAGCGAGCACCCCGTCGACCAGCGCCGCCGTCTCGTTTGGGTCGAAGGGCTGAAAGTACGCGTTGGCCCGCTCGACCTCCACGCCCTCGCGCGCCGCTACTTCATCGGCGGACGCCTCCCCACGCGCCACGACCTCCCAGACCCCGGGTTGCTCGGCTGCGCGCTCGCGAGCACGGAACCCGAGCGCCCGCGCCAGCGCGTCGTCTTGCTGATCGCCCGGCGGCATCTCGCTCATCGCCAATCCTCCTTTGGTCGAGCACTCGCTGGATCTGACACGCGCGCTGTCACAATCGCGCCTCCTCTGGCTCCACGAGCTTGGCGACCAGCTTGCGAAAGCGGGAGCGCCAGGCATAGACGGCGTCGCGCGTCATGTCGGTGGCCGCCATCACCTCCTCGACGCTGCGCTCCTCGACATAGAGCATCTCGAACAGCTGCAGCCCCCGCTCGTCGAGGCGCTCGCGCAAGGCCGCGAGCAGGCGATCGAGCTGCTCGGCCGACGCGAAGCGCCCCGATCCACTCGCGGCGCCGTGATCCTGCTCGAGCTCGTCGCTGGCGACCGGGTGCTCGGTCCAGGGGTTGCGTCGCCCGCTTCGCAACGCCGCCGCCACGTAGCGGCGCGCGACGAGCCGGACGAAGCTGTCGAACGAGCGACCGCGCTGGGGATCCCACGAGCGCAGGGTCTTGCCCTCCTTGCTGAGCAACGCGATGAAGATCTCCTGCACGAAGTCGCGGACCTCCTGACGAGGATCGCGGCTGTCGACCCGAGCGCGACGGACCAGCGCGCTGCCGACCTCCGCCTGGATCACCGGCAAGAGCCGCTCGACCAGGGCCTGCATGGCTCGCCGGTCTCCATCGAGCGCTCGCGCGACGTCTTGGGGGCTCACCAGGCGGACAGGATAGGGCATCGGCGGCCGCGACTGCGAGCGTCGGGAGCTCAGCGTGGACGAATCACTGGCATCGAGGGCAGGCCCAGCTCGGGCAGCTCGACGATCGCCTGCTCGCCGAGGCGCACCCGTCGGAGCACCAGCTTGCCGGCCACGCCGGTGAAGGTGCGGCCGAGCCGATAGCGGAGCACGAGCTCGTGGCGCTGGTCCGGCGCGAGCACCAGCGGGTCACCGGCCTCGACGGGGGCGTACTCGAGGCCGTCCCACGACAAGAAGATCGCGGCGCCCTCGATCTCGACGACCTGCTCGCCATGGTTGTGCGCGAGCAAGCTCAGCTCGATCGCCTCGGGCTCGTAGACCATCCGATCGACGCGCAGCTCGAGCGGTCCGGCCTGGGCGAAGCTCGCGTGCGGCTGCTCGGGCATGCCGGGCTGCTCGGTCGGCCAGCGGACCACCACCCACTGTGGGTCCGCGCACGCGAGCATGGGCGCGAGCAGCAAGAGCGCGAGAGCCCTGCGGATCGGACGAGCCGCCGAAGCCCGCCCACGTCGGGCTCGCCCTGCGCGAACGCTGCTGCGCGGGCGAGGCCGCATGCTTCATGATACACGCAGCCAGGCTCCGACCAATGCAGCTAGCGATCCCTCAGTTTCAGTTTCGCTTCATGCGTGCGGCCGGGAACGTGATCTTCCCGGGCAACTTCCACCCCGTCGGCACCCAGCGCGACGCGGAGCTGATGATCGAGCGAGCGCTCGCGGGTCACCGCAAGCCCGAGCCCGGCGCGGGCGGGATCTGGCTGATCGTCGGCGGCTCGGGTGGGTTCGGCAGCGCCGCTCGGATCGCGCTCGCCTGCGACCACGGGGCCCACACGATCAACGTGTCGTTCGACGCCGAGCCCAACCCGGAGAGCAGCAACAAGATCCGCAAGATCGGCTCGCCCGCGTGGCACCGCAACTACGCGATCGAGCGGCGGCTGCGGGAGCTCGGGCTCGAGGCGGTCAGCTACAACCGCGACGCCTTCGATCCGGTCGCCCGCGCGCAGGTGCTCGAGGACATCAAGATCCGGTTCCCCGGCCAGCGCATCGCCGGGATCGTGTGGGCGCTCGCGGCCCCGCGCGGGCTCGATCCGCGGACCGGCAAGACCGTGTCGAGCGCCCTCAAGCCGCTCGGCAAGCCGGCCGCGGTGCTGACCTTCACCGGCGCCGAAGCCAACGCCCAGCCCGAGATCGCCGAGCTAGTGATCGGACCGGGCACGCCCGAAGAAGCGGTGGCAACCCAGTGGGTCATGGGCGGGCGGATCGTCGAGACCTGGATCGACGACCTCCTGCGCGCCGAGCTGCTCGGCGAGGCTGCGACGCTGCTGACGATCTC
>CBFGLP010000275.1:0-1560 GCA_965649595.1 uncultured Myxococcales bacterium
GTCCGGCTTCGAGCAGGCGCCGAGCATGGCGCCGAGCATGGCGATGGTGACGAGGGCGGTCAGTCGACGAGCGCTCATCACTTCTTGCGGGTCGGGGGCGGCGGCGGCACTCGCTTGAGGCCCGAGCGGCCGTTGTCGGGATCGGGCTCGATTCGGCCGAAGCTGCTCGCCAAGTCGTCGCCCTCTTCGTCGTCCGCAGCCTCGGCGGGAGGATCGAGATCCAGCTCCTCGAGATCATCGACCTCTTCGACGAGCTCGTCGTCGTCGCGCAGCATCTGCGCGAAGATGTCGCTCGAGCCGGGTGTGCCGGTCGCCGGGGTCGGGATGTGGTTCGGGATCTGATTCAAGATCTCGGGCGCCGCTGGCTTGCCCGGGACCACACCGGTGACCACTGGCGGCTTGGGAGTCGCGGCGCCGACCTTCGGTGCTTGGGGGATCAGTGGCGCCTTGCCTACGCCCGTGGTCGACCCTGCTCCGACGCTCGGCGGCTTCACGGCCATCGGATTCGAGCCGGTCGCTGGCGGCTTGGGGGCGGCCGGATTGGGCCCGGTGGTCGGCGGCTTGGGGAGCGGCGAGACACCGCTGCCACCGGAGGGCGGCTTGGCGGGCAGGGGCGAGACGCCGCTGCCACCCGAGCCGGGCTTGCTCGGGAGCGGCGACGCCCCGCTTCCCGATGTCGGCGGCTTGGGCAGGAGCGAGGCGCCGCTGCCACCCGCGGTCGGCTTGCTCGGAAGCGGTGAAGCACCGCTGCCGGTAGTCGAGGGCTTGACGGGCAAGGGCGAGAGCCCGCTACCACCCGAAGCCGGCTTGCTCGGCAAGGGCGAGAGCCCGCTACCACCATTGGACGAGCGCGAGCCGAGGTCGCCGAGCGTCCCGCGTCCCTTGCCGGCGAGCTTCTTTGCTTCGGCCTCGGCTGCAGCGTTCTCCGCCGCGATCGCGGCGGCGGCCGCCGCTTCTGCGTCGAGCTCGTCGAGCAGGTTCTCGAACGGATCCGCATCGGTGTCGAGCGAGCCGACGTCGACCGGCGGCAGCTCGCTCGCGGCGCTCACCTCGGTCGTGTCGAAGTCCAGGCCGAGCTCCGATCCCGAGTCCGCGCTCGGACTGGTCCCCGAGTCGGCTGGGCTCTCGCTCTTGCCCTCGTCCTCGTCCATGTCGATCTCGAGATCGAGATCGAAGAAGTCATCCTCGCTCTTGGCCGGCTTGGCCTTGGCCGGGCTCGTCGTGCTGGTGCCGTTCCACAGCGCGGTCAGCTCGGGGTAGCGCGACCAGTAGTCGGCGGAGAAGCTCGTGGTCACGTCGGGCCCGGGGACCCGGATGCGGATCAACCCGGCGACCACGGTCACCGCCAGCACGCGGCCAGCGTAGTAGGTGTCGATGACCTCCTTGAACCGCCAGAACAGCGCTTGTGGCTGCTCGGCGCGGCCGAGGATCGCCTTCCACAGGCGCAGCGGCCCGTGCTCGATCACCGGCGCGAACAAGAACTCGCGCCCGCTGCGGAACAAGAGCTCGAAGCGCTCGTGCTCGAGCACGTAGTCGTGCTCGCCGAGGCCCAGCTCCTCG
>CBFGLP010000276.1:0-19994 GCA_965649595.1 uncultured Myxococcales bacterium
GAGCCGAGCAGCGCCAGCGTCGAGCACAGTAGCCGCCACCGCCTCGTGTTCGTCGTCATCATCACCTCCACCCCTGGCTGTCCGCCGGCCCGTGCAGGCGTGATGTCAATCGATCGGGCAGTGACGGGCGAGCGCGTCGGCGTGCTCCGGGTGCTCGAGCACGAGCTCGCGTGCAGGTGCGCGGGCCTCTTCGATGCGCCCGCTCTGGCACAGCGCCCCGAGCTCGAGCGCTCGGGCATCGCTGCGGATGCTCGCTGGCCACGCTTGCGCACGAACGAGCGACAGCGCCTCGTCGGCGCGACCGTCGAGCAGCGCGGCGCGAGCTTCGACGAGCTTGCGCAGCGCGTCGGTCTGGCTCAGCTCGGCTCGCGGACGCGCCCGCCTCGGCTCGGCCTTGCTCGGTTCGGGCTGAATTGCTGCGCTCGTGCTCGGCTCCGCGAGGATCGAGATCGCGGGCTCGGGCTCGACCACCACATTGGTAGAGCCCTCGGCGGGCGACGCAGCGCTCGCCGACGACGAGGTGACCGAGGGCGTCGACACCACCGCACGCGCTTCACCACGAGCCTTAACCAGCACGTTGGCCCCGAGCAGCAATCCGACCCCGAGCCCGACACCGACGATCAGCTTACCGAGCCCCAGCGATCCAATCGCCGCCGTCCCCCACCCCAGCTTCGGTGCCGCGACCACCAACGCCGCCCAAGTCCGACGCCGTGGCCCCGCCGGCACGTGCACGCGATGGTTCCGGAGCAGCGCCGCCCGGCTCGAGGGCGCGTCGACGAAGCGCTTGCTGAACGCCTGCCGGGCCGCTCGCAGGCGCGCCTGGGCCGTGTTCACGTTGATCTCGAGCGCCTCGGCGATCTCCGGCCCGCTCAGCCCCTCGAGCTCGGCCAGCACGAACACCGCCCGCTTGTCCTCGTCGAGCTCGTCGAGGAACTCACCCAACAAGCGGGCGCCGAGGCTCGCCGCCGCGTTCCCGCGCGGCGGCCTCGAGCCAAACCGCGGCTGCGTGGCGAAGGCCTCGAGCCGAGCCTGTCGCCGTCGCTCGCCGCGAGCATGGTTGCGGATCACGTTGCGGAGGATCGAGTAGAGCCAGCTCGACGCCCGGCCGTCCAGCTCGGGATCGAAGTCCTCGAAGCGCCGCAGCGCGACCATGAAGGTCTCTTGGACCACGTCGCCCACGTCGCCCGCCTCGACCCCCATGCGCAAGGCGCAGCGCCACACGAACTCGTAGTGCTCCCGATAGAGCCTGGCGAAGGCATCCCAAGAGCCGCGGCTGGTCGGGGTCTCGGAGGTGCTGCTGGCTCGAGCGGACATGGATCGTGGGTGTCTGTCCGTCAGCGGTCGGACCCGTGTGAACTTTCAGCGAGGTCGCGCAGAGCAGTCTCCCACATCGTTGGGGGCGGTCAGCGTCGGCGCGGGATCAGCTCGATGCCCAGACGCAGCCGCCCGAGCACGGGCGGGGTCGTGTACACGATCGGCGGGGTCTCCCACACCGGTCGTACGACCGACCCCGACACCCCGATCCCCAGCCGCAGCCCCACGCGCGGGTGCACGCGCCAGCGGACGCCCACGTCGCCGCCGATCGCCAGCCAGGGCCGCACCTGCGTGACGTTGCGGGGCATACCCACCCCCTGACCAACCTCGGCGCCACCCAACGCGGTGCCACATAGCGGAAAGCTGACCCGCCGAACCGAGGGTGAGCCGCACAGCTCGAGCACCGGACCGAGCGCCCAGAGGTTGCCGCCGACCGACGGGTCCACGGGATCACGAAAGCGTCCTCCGAACCATCCCGCGAGCCCGCCCGTGAAGCGCAGCGCTTTGCGATCGAGGCCGCCGGCCAGCTCGACGCCGCCGCTCGGGCTGGGAAACAGCCCCGCAAAGCCCATGCCCGCGACCGCGATGAAGCCCTCGAGCGGCACTGGTCCCTCGCGCGGCTCGGGTCGATCGCGCGGCGGCAAGCCGGCGACCAACGAGGGCTGCACGGCTGGAGGCTCTGGCTCGACTCGCATGCGCGGCGCCAACGTGACGGGGGGAGGCTGCGTGACCCGCTGCGAGCTCGGCCGTACCTTGGGCACCTGGATGGGAGGTCGCTCCGCCGATGCCTGGTCCGTGGCCGGGTCAGTGGACGCGACGACCCGCGGCGCCTCGACCAGGATCGCTGGCTCCTCGACCCACGGCTCGACCGCGAGCGCGTCGATCTCCCGTGGTCCGCCGAGCGCGAAGGGATCGATCGCCGACGCGATCAACACCGCCGCGAAGTCGACCAGCTCCGCACAGTCGTGCCCCTGGACCACGTGCCGACGCCGACGCTCACCCACCTGCAAGCGGAGCTCGAGCCGATAGCCGCCCGCGAGCTGCCGGACCCGAACATCCGCCTGAACGTCGTCCCGATCGCTCGCCGAGGATCCACCGAGGAAGCGCTCGATCCGAGCCTCGAGCTGCTCGCCTGGGCACTCCTGCGGCCCCGACCACTGCGGCGCTGCGGCGAGCAGGCCAACCCCAACCAGCGCCCCGACGAGCAGCGACATGCCAGCCAGAGGATAGCGCCCCGCGCTCGGATGCCACCCCTGCCCGAACCCCCTATCCTCCGCCGGGCATATGAAGACCGTCGTGCAGCGAGTCCGTCACGCCAGCGTCCGAGTCGAAGCCGAGATCGTCGGCGCGATCGAGCGGGGCATGCTCGCGCTGGTCGGCGTCGAGCGAGGCGACACGATCGCCGACGCCCACGCGACCGCGCGCAAGATCGCCGGTCTGCGGATCTTCCCGGGTGACAAGCCGATGGACCGCAGCGTCGACGAGATCGGCGGCTCGGTCCTCGTCGTCAGCCAGTTCACGCTCGCGGGCAGCGTCCGCAAGGGTCGGCGACCCGGCTTCGACAACGCCGAGGATCCACAAAAGGCCGAGCAGCTCTACCTCGAGGTGGTCGCCGAGCTCGGGCGGCTCGGCGTTCCGACCCAGACCGGTCGCTTCGCCGCGCACATGGAGGTCGACCTGCTCAACGAAGGGCCGGTCACGCTGCTGGTGTTCACGCAGGGCGGCGCGGTGCTCTGAACACCGATCGAGCGCTCAGCGCTTCGGGCCCGACCGCTCCCGACCACCGCGCCGCATCCGGGTCGGCAGCGGCACCGGCGACTCTTCGAGGTGCTCGCTGCGCTCGACCAGCATTTGCAAGCTCGCGAGGTGCCGCTCGACCAGCGCCTCGAGGTAAGTCGCGTGCGAGGCGAACACGCTCGCGGCCTCGCCGGTCAGCACCCGCAGATCGTGATCGAGGCAAGCCTCGAACTCCCACAGATCCCAGCGCTCGTCGTGCGAGACGTAGAGCCAGCCGCCGAGCTGCTGGGCCGCATCGCGCATGCACTTGCTGCTCCACACGAGCACCGAGAGCCGCACGTTGAACACCCGAGTGTCCTCGCTGCGCTCACCCTGCAGCCCCCAGCGGAGCATCAAGAGCAACATCTGGGCCCGGCGCAGCGCGTTGAGGGCGGTCTTCCAGCGCGTCGGCGGTGGCGCGTTCGGGATCCCCGTCGAGACCTCTTGCCAGCGCACGCCGACCAGGTCGCGGCCGCCGGCCAAGCCACATTGCCGGCACTCCCACGCCTGGAGGCCTTCGGCGAGGTGCTCCAGCATGTCCGAGCCGCATGCACGGCAACGCTGCCGAGTAATCCGTTGCATGCGAGCCCGAGCATATCCCTTCCGCTCGGGCTCTGACCGTGCCGATGCTCAAAACCCAATTCGACGCATCACGAAGCGCGGAAGCGAGCGAATCACCAGCATGATCCAGCGCCAGATCCCCGGCGCATAGACCACCGGAGTGCCACGATCGATCGCCCGCAGCACTCGCCGGGCGACCGGCTCGGGCTCACCCGCGAAGGGTGGCGCCTTCAGGTTCGCGGTCATCCCGGTCTTCACGAAGCCCGGCTTCACGCAGATCGCCTCTAGCCCCTGGCTGCGATAGCGATGATCGAGGCCCTCGAGGTAGGCCGACAGCCCCGCCTTCGCCGAGCCATAGATCACCACTGGCTTGCGCGCGCGATCACCCGCGACCGAGCTGAACACGCAGAGCTTCCCGCCACCCGACTTCATCATCCGAATCCGGGCGTGCTCGCAGAACCCGACCGTATTGGCGTAGTCGAGCGTGACGAGCTCGAGCGCGCGATTCGGATCGGCCTCGAGCTCGTCTTGCGTCGCGAAGATCCCCGCGGTCACGACCACGCACTCGAGCTTGCCGAGCAGGACCTCGGCGCGATCGAGCGCGGGCCCGAAGCTGCTCGGCGTCGCGAGGTCGCACACCACCGTGTCGATCTTGGCCCGCGGCGAGCGGGCCCGCAGGTCCTCCGCCGAGCGCTCGAGCTGCTCGGCGTCGCGGCCGAGCAGCACGAGGTGATCACCACGCTCCGCCATCAGCCGAGCGAGCGCCCGGCCCATCCCCTTGGTCGCGCCGAAGAAGGCGACTTGCATGGCTCGGTGTTACCCCGATTCGCCCCGCGCCGCGCCCCAGGGCGAGCCGGGCTCGCTCACACGGGCTCAGGGCGCGTACTTGCGAAGGTGCAGGTGCATCTGCGCCTGCTCGTCGACCTCGGTCATCAGGACATAGGCCGAGCCATCGCTGGCAGCGGCCACCTGCGCTGCCTGACCCCGCCAAAAGCCGCGATCGACGGCCAGCACCTCGCCCTGCGCCGACACGTGCCCGACCCAGGGTTGAACCTCGCCGGCCTCGAACTGCGCCGGATTCCCCGTCGTCTCCACGCCCGTGACGATCAGCGAGCCATCGGGCAAGCGCGCGACATCCCAGAAGGCCTCTTCAGTCACGCTGAGCTCACCCGGGTGCAGCTCCGGGCACCACGACACCGCTCGGTCGTAGTGGCCCTCCCACTCGAGGCCCAGCTGCCCGACTTGCTTCACGACCCCGTGCAGGATGTGCTCGTCGGGGAAGTCCTTGTCGCGCGAGACCCCGACACCCACGGCCCGCTCGTCATCGAGGGCGACCAAGCCGGTGATCAGGGACACGTCCGCGATCCCCTGCACCTGCGTGACGTTGGGACCGAAGTCGAAGTCGAATTGCATCCACCGGACCTCCGTGGTGTTGGCGAGCACCAGCGTGTCGCCGCTCGGCGCGACGTCGATCTTCAGGGTGTATGGGATCGCCCCAAACGCCAGCGCCTCGCCATCCGCCGAGACCCGCACCAGCTCGGCGAGCTCGAAGTCGGTGGGCGGATTGAGAGCGACCACCACCCCCGAGTCGAGCGCCACGAACTCGGAGTAGAAGCCGAGATAGCCGCCGAGCTCGGTCGTCCACGCATGCTCACCCGCGCTGGTCAGCGCGGTCACGGCCTGCATCTCGCCCTTGCGCCACAGCGCATAGATCATCCCGTCGTCATCGACCCCGAGGTCCCACACGTCGCCGTCGATCGCCGGCTGCGTGACGTCGCCGACCAGCTCACCCTCGGGCGAAATCCGGACCAGCCGCGCCGGCGCCTCGAAGTAGCCGATCAACGCGACGGCGCCCCCGTCCGGCATCGTGTCGACGTAGGTGAACCCGGTGTTGGGGCCCTCGTGCTCGAGGTCGACGGTCCACTCGATCGGGAGCGGCGCGACGTCGTGCCCCCACCCGGTCGCGCACTCGACCTCGCACTCGGGGATCGGGAAGCCGTCCGGCTCGCTCCCGCCGTCGAGGTTGGTCCCCTCGATCACGCACTCCAGCGACGCCGCGTCGCCATCACCGCTCTCGTCGACCTCGTCGTCCGCGTCACCGACCTCGAGCTGCTCCGCGTCCAGCTCACACGCCATCACCATCGAGCCGAGCGCGATTACCCACCATTGCTTGCCAATCGTCATCTTCGTTGCTCCTCGAGGGCCTACGTCATCAGCCGCTCTGTCAATCGATGTCCGCCGCGGGGTGGAGTGTTGGCTCACCGCTCGATATTCGCGTCGTCCCAACAAAGCGCGCGCAACGACACGGCGGTGCTCGTGTCGGGGTGAGCCTCGCTCCACGCCTGCGCCCGCGCGCGGGCTTGCTGCGACCGGCCGAGCGTGCACAAGGCTCCGATCTCGAGCGCGACCCGGCGCGCATCGAGGACCGGCGGCCAGCCCTCTCGACCCTCGACCAGCGCGAGCGCAGCCGCAGCATCGCCAGCCAGCGCGGCCTCGCGAGCGCGCTCGAGCACATCGAGCGCCTCGGTGTTGGTCCGCGGGCGCGGCTTCGTGGTCGCCTTCGGACGCGTCGCTCGGCGTGGCTCGGATCGAGCCTCGATCACGATCGCTCGAGTGTCGTCTGGTTCGGATGCAGGGATCGGGCTCACTGCTGCGATTGTCTCGACCGGGCTGGCCCGCGCGCTCGCTGGCGGCCGGGAAGGCTCGGCTTGCTTCGCCGGCGTGCTCGCGTCCACGACCACGGCGACCCCCACGATCGCGACCGAGCCAATGACCAGAGCGAGCAAGCCACGCACGCCGCTCGCCCATCCCCACCACCCGCTCGCGCCCACCGTGATCCACGGCTCGCGAGGCATGCACAGCAGCGCCATCGTTCGGACTCGTGCATCGCTCGGAGCCGCCTCGTTCGCCGCCTCGCTCACGACCCGCTCACGATCGTTCGTGAAGCGGGCCGCGAACGCTTGGCGAGCAGATCGCAGCCGCGAGCGGACCGTGTTGGGGTTGAGCCCGATCGCCTTGGCAATCTCGGGCCCGCGCATACCTTCGAGCTCGGCGAGCACGAACACAATCCGGAGATCGTCGTCGAGCTCGCGCAGAAATTCGTCGAGCAGCCGGAGCGCCAAGCTCGACTCCGCGGGCATCCCCGGCGTCGGCTGGAGCACCTCGCTCTCGGCCAGCACGTCGTGCCGGGCCCGGCGACGCCGCTCGCTTCGAGCATGGTTGCGCAGGACGTTGTGCAGGATCGCGAACAGCCACGTCGAGGGCCGCGCCCGCCCCGGCGCGAAGCCATCGACGTCGTAGCGCCGCAGCGCCACGATGAAGGTCTCCTGCACGATGTCCTCGACGTCGGTCGAGGACGCCCCGAGCCGCAGCGCACAGCGCCACACGAAGTCGTAGTGGTCGCAGTAGAGCGCCTCGAAGCCGCGCGGCAGCGCGAGCGGCTGGGTCGGCGTCTGGATCCTCGCGGCGGTGGGCATGGGCGGTCTCGATGTCCGCGCGGGCCCGATCTGATCGAGCCCGGCGACGATTATTTTTTCCGACCTAGCCCGCGCATCTCCAGCGTCAGGCGCACGATCCCCATGACCGGCGGGATCTCGAAGCGCACGTCCGGGGAGCGGACCTCCCAGGCCGGACGCACGAGCGCCGCGTGGACCCCGACGCCCAACCCGACGGCGAGATCGGGCCGGGCCAGCACCGACAGGCGCGCCTCGGCCCCCGCGTAAACCCAAGGCTGCGTGCTTCGGCGGGGCTCGACCGTACCGATCGCTCGAACCGAGATGACCCCCACCCCGCCGACCGCACACAAGGGCACATGGATCCGGCTCGTCCCCGGCACGCCACACAGCCCGGACGAGAAGCTCAGCGCCCACAGATCACCGCCGACCTCCGCGTCGCTCGCACGAAAGCGGCCACCGAACCAACCAGTCGCGGCGCTCTGCCAACGAAACCCGCCCCGCTCGAGCGCCCCTTCGAGCTCCGCGCCGCCGCCGATCCGCGGAAACAAGCCGACGAAGCCAGTCCCCGCGACGCCGATCGAGCCCTCGATCGCGCGACGCCTCCCCGGTTCGGATGACCCGGTGTCGACGGCGACCAGCGGCCCGAAGGACTTGGTCTCCGGACGCGAGCCCAACCGCGGCGGCGCAGCTACGTGATCGGCTGCCGGCTCGGTCCAACCACCAGCCTCCGGTGCAGCCGAGCTCACGATCGGCATCGTCGGTCGCTGGATCGGCACCACCGCGATCGCCCGCTCACGACCCGCCCCCGCGTACACGAAGGGATCGATCGCCCCCGCGAGCAGCAGCGCCGCCTGATCGATCAGCTGCTCGCAGCCGAGCCCGACCAGGTCGTGCTCCTCGTTGCCGACCGCAGACTCGATACTCAGCTGCAGATGCAAACCATGACCGCCGCCGTCGACGATCCGGGCCCGGGCGACCACGCTGCCATCGTCGACCGCAGGTTCCCCGACGTAGCCATCGAGCGCGCGCTCGAACTCGACCTCGGCCCCCGGGCAAGCCTCGCTGCCTCGCCACTCGACCCGCGGCTCCCCAGCAGGGCCACGCAAGGACTCGGGCGCGGGCACCTGACTCAGCAGCAGGCAGATCAGCAGCGCCGGGGCCAAGCCCGAACAGTCTGCCCGAACTCGGCCCGAAATCGACCCTCAGCCGACCGGATCCCCGAACATCCGAACCGACTGCGCGCTACGCAGGCGCAGCTGCGGATCCCAGCGCCGCCGCACCTCCATGAACCGCTCGAGCCGCTCGCCCTCCATCGCCCGAAAGTGATCGGCGCGAGTGAAGGTGTCCTTGGTCAGATAGATCCGCCCGCCCTCGGCCAGCGTCGCCTCGTTGAGCCGATCGACCAGCGCCTGCGTGTCCTTGCGGATCGGGATGTCGAGCGCGATCGAGATGCCCGGCTTGGGGAACGAGAGCATCGCCGCGCTCTCGGCCCCGCAGTCCTTGATCACGCACAAGAAGCTGGCCCCGCCGCTGGTCTTGGTCAGCACCTCCAAGAAGCGCCGCGCCGCGCCATGCCCCGCGCTGCGTGGCAGCACGCACTGGTACTGCGTGAACCCGGCCTTGCCGTAGATGCGGTTCCAGTGGCGGATCTTGTCGAGCGGATAGAAAAAGTCCTCCCAGTGGACGATGCCCTCGGTCCGCTTGGGCTGCTTGTGGAAGAGCACCGCGTTGAAGGCCGACACGCTCAGTTGGTTGAGCGTCCAGCTCGGCATCCGAAAGGGCACCGTCAGCCGCCGCTTGGGCGCCGCGAAGCGCTTGGGCGCCTCGTCGGCAGTCGCCCAGCGACCCGCGTACAAGACACCGCGCCCGAGCCTGCGGCCCGTGCTGACGCAGTCGATCCAGCCCATGGTCATCGGCCAGCTCGCGGCCGCCCGCTCGAGCGCGCCCACGAACTCGTCGACGTCCGGGATCTGCAGCGCCTCTTGCCAGACCCACGAGCTCGGTACCTTGTCCATCCGAAACTCGACCTCGAGGATGTGCCCGGTCAGGCCCATCCCACCGATCGTCGCCCAGTAGAGATCTGGGTGCTCGTCGGGCGAGCACCACAGCACGCGCCCGTCGGCCACCCGCATGCGCAGGCGCAGCACGTGCGCCCCGAAGCAGCCCGCGACGTGGTGGTTCTTGCCGTGCACGTCCGAGGCCACCGCGCCGCCGAGCGTGACGAACTGGGTCCCGGGCGTAGTCGGCGGGAAGTAGCCTTGCGGGAACAACGAGCGGTTGATCGCATAGAGGCTCACGCCAGCCTCGGCTCGCATCACGCCCGTCTCGCGATCGAAGCCGAGGATCCGGTCGGCGAGCTGCGTGCCCGCGACCTCGAGCACGCCCGGGGGTGGCAGCGAGGAGTCGCCATAGGAGCGACCGAGCCCACGCGAGAGCACCCGACCCGCCGTCAGCCGCTCGAGATCCTCGCCGAGCACCTCGAGCCCGGGCTGGGCGACGCCGCCCCAGCCGGCGAGGGTCGGGTGGGCGTTGGGGGGTAGCTTGGGCGAAGGCACCAGCTTCTCGGCTGGGTCGAGACAGGGCTTCGTCGGCCCCACAGGGGCCGAGAGGGGCACGAGGGAGGCGGTCGGTGCGGAGCTCTCGGCGGGCGCGCCCATCGGTGCGGGAGTGTATCTCGGGCGAGCTGCTTCGATCAGGGCTGCACCGTAATTGCACGAGCGGCCAATGCGGTGCTCGCGTCGTCCCTACTCACTTGCGCCAATAGTCTGGGTGGCGTTTGTGGTGCTTGATTGCCAACACCAGCACATGATCACCCTTCACCGTGTAGAGCACTGCGAAGGGAAAGCGACGCAGTAAAATTCGGTGAACTCGAGGTTCGAGCTGGCCCCATCGCTCGGGGTCTTGGGCTATCAGCGCCAGTGCCCGCTCCACCGCCTCGACGAACCGGCGAGCCACTCTCGCCGACCTGGCAGCGTACCACCGAGTAGCGTCGCCAAGCTCCGACTGGGCTCGTGGAGCGAGGGCGACCCGGCTCATCCCGCTGCACGAACCTTCGGGTTGCGAATGATCTCTTCGAGCTCCTTGGCGACCTCTTCCCAAGGGATCGGCTGGACCTTACCGGACTCGATCTCCTCGAGCCGTCGCTTGGCCTCCGCGATCCAAGCCGCCTCGATCTCCTCGTCCGACGAACCATCACCGACGCTGTCCTCGAGGAGCACCGCCAGCTCGGCGCGCTCGTCGTCCGACAGCTTCATCGCCGCTTCCAGGATCTGCTCGGCCTCTCGCGTCACGGACAGGATCGTATCCCCTCCCCCCTCGCTCGTCCACGCCGCCGCCCGCAGCGCCCTCTACTTCAACTCCACCCCCAGCCCATGGAGCCGCCGCATGAACTCGAGCAGCAGCTGCTCTCGCACAGCCGCGTACTCCTCCGCTTTGGCCGTCAGCACGTACGCCGACACCTGCACGTCATAGCTGCCTGCCGCCAGCTCCGAGAGGTGCGCCTGCACGCTGTCCTTGGCGATCCGCTCGTCGCTCAGCAGCGCCTCGCGGATGCCCTGCACAGCCGCGACGAGCTGGTCCGGCTGCGTCTCGGTAGCGAGCCGCAGCGTCGCCTCGAACCGACGCTTGCGCATGCGCGAGAGGTTGTTGATCGCGGTGGTCGTGAGCGTCGCGTTGGGCACCGTGATCAGGCTGTTGCTCGGCGTCCGGATCCGCGTGACCCGAAGGCCGACCTCCTCCACGATGCCCTTGGTGCTGCCGATCTCGACCAGGTCACCCACCGTGAAGGGTCGATCGACGAAGATGACCAGCGAGCCGAACACGTTGGCCAGCGTGTCCTTCGAGGCCAGCGCGACCGCGGCTCCGCCGATCCCGAGGCCCGCGATCACCGAGCCGACCTCACCGCCGAGGTTCTGGATGATCAGCAGGATGCCAGTCACGAACACGCCCAGCTTGATCGTCGCGCGCACGATCGGCACGAGCTGATCGTCGAACGTGCTCTCGGTCTTGGCGGCTCGGGCCGCCCAGATGCGCGAGAGGTTGTCGGTCAGGCGAAGCCCGAACCACATCAGCCAGGGCAGCTCCGAGGCGAGGAACACCTGGTACTGCATCTCCGTCGCGTCGTGCTGGTCCGGGCTCGCAACCATCATCACGTAGCCGAACCACAAGCCCGCGGTGATCAGCGCCCAGCGGACCGGGCCGCGCATCGCCTCGACCACCAACGTGCGGATCGAGTCGGGCCGCGAGCGAGCCGCGACCGCGGCGAGCGAGAGGTTGACGATCCACGCGAGCAGGAGGCCAGCCAGCGCTAAGCCCAGCAGGTAGCCGAGCTCGCGCACCGTGATCCCATAGACGAGTTCGAAGGCGAGGAATTCCTGCATGGCTGCGGGCGGCGATGCTACAGCGAGTCCGCGCGAGCGTGCGGCATCTCCGAGTTCGCCTGGCTGGATCCCCACAGCAGCGCGGTCTACATCAGCCGCACATGACGACCGACCCCGACGCCCTCGCTAGCTCGACCGAGATCCGCGTGCTGGTCGTGAGCGGATCGAGCCGGGCCGACAGCCACCTCTCTCAGGTGACCGCGATCGCGGCAGCGGCCGCGCGCGGGGCCGGGGCCGAGGTCCGCGAGCTCTCGCTCGAGCAGGTCCAGCTCCCCGTCATGATCTGGGGCGATCCCAACCAGGGCCAGCTGCCCGACGTCGTGCGCGTGCGCGAGCTGGCTCGCTGGGCCGACGGCTTCGTGCTCGGCACGCCCGAGTACCACGGCAGCATGAGCGGCGCGCTCAAGAACTGGTTCGACTTTCTCTACGCCGAGCTGGCCGGCAAGTTCGCGGGCGTCGTCGCGACCACCGGTGGAGGCACCGGCGACATGTCGATCACCGCGGTCAAGACCTGCTTTCAGTGGTGCCATGGCTTCGTGCTGCCCTTTCATGCCAGCGCGAGCGCCAGCGCGTTCGAGGGCGAGGTGCTCGCGGATCCACGGGTGATCGATCGAGTCGAGCGAATCGGCCACGACGTGGTCCGCTACGCCAAGGCGCTGCGACCCGCGTTCGAGGCCGCCCGCGGGGTCCGAGGGCCCGAAGGCGGCGTCGCCGGCCTACACTAGGATCAATGGACTCGGGACTCCGCCTGCTCGTCTGCACCGCCCCCGCCGAAAGGGCCCCCGCGCTCGCCCACATGCTGCTCGAGCGACGGCTGATCGGCTGCGCCAACCTGCTGCCGGGTGTCCGCTCGCTCTACTGGTGGGAGGGCGCGATCCAGGACGACGCCGAGGTCGTGATGCTGATGGAGACCCCCAGCGAGCGTTGCGGCGAGGCCGTCGCCGCGCTCCAACAAGCCCACCCCTATTCGGTGCCGAAGGTGCTCGTGCTCGCGCCCGAGTCCGTCAACCTGGCCTACCTCGAGTGGCTGCGCGCCGAGGCTCGCCTGCCCCTCGATCCGCCCACCGAGTAGCTCGCCGGATCAGGCGCGCAGCTCGGGCCAGCCCGAGGGCGCGGGGTCGATCGTCAGCCGCACTCCACGGCCGGTACAAGCCCACAGCGCGTCGACGTAGCTCGAGATCACCGTCGAGCTGACCGCCGCCCAGCTGCGAGCCTGCTCGGGCTGCTCGACCAGCAGCGCGTCGAGCCGCAGGAGTCGAACGTCGGCGCGCCGCTGGGCGTCCTCAGCTCGCGCTCGCACGAAGCCCAGGCACCCCTGCGCGTCATCGCCAAGCGTGGCCTGGCACGCGGCCACCAAGGCCGGCCCGAACGTCCGCCCGAGCTCGGCCAGCTCGAGCTCGGTAGCGATCATCGCCAGCGGATCCGCGGCTGCGAGCTCGCGCAGCTTCGCGTGCCGCTGGGTGGCCGCCTCGGGCTCGCGCTGGACCAGCGCCCGCAGATCGATCTCGTCGGCTTCGTCGACGCGCCGATTCCAGGTCTCGCGCAGCGCGACCAGATCCTCGACCAGCAGCAGCCGATGCTCTCGCTCGCGCGTCGCCGCGAGGCGCAGCTCGGCGGCGACCAGCTCGTGACCCGCGAGCGCGGCCTCGCGGGCCGCCGTCACCAGCCAGCTCGGGATCGGGCGCAAGGGGCCGATCCGCATGGCGCAGTACTCGAGCAAGAACCCGAGCATCGCCTCGGTGGTTCCGAGCTCGGCCAACAGCTCGTCGGTCGCGGTCACGAGCTGGGCCCGGATCGCGGCGACGCGGGGCAAATAGAGCGCCTTGACGTGGCGGGGCTGTGGCATCGGTCGAGCTCCTGCTGGCGGGTCGGCCTCGACGGTGCCAGGGATCTGCATGGATGCAAGAAAGCGGCGTACTCGCGAGACCACGAGCGCTGCATTGCACCACGCCCTGCTGCTACGCTCTCCCTCCGCCCAGCGTGGGCCTCCCGACATGCACGACATCGTCGTCGTCAGCGATCTGCACCTCGGCCGCGGCAAGAACCCCGCGACTGGTCGCTTCTACGAGCTCGAGGCGTTCTTCTACGACGATGACTTTCGTGGCTTCTGTCAGTGGCTGATCGACGACGCGCAGCGACGCAACAGCTCGGTCCGCCTGGTCCTCAACGGCGACAGCTTCGATCTCCTGCGCATCGATCGGCCGCCGCAGTCGCCCGAGGCGACCATGGTCGAGCGGCAATTCGGCCCCTTCCTGACGCCCGACCGCGCCGCGCGGGACATCAGCGAGATCCTCGAGGGTCACCCGCACTTCGTCGACGGCCTCGCCCGCCTGCTCGTCGCGGGCCACGAGATCGTCGTGCTGCCCGGCAACCACGACATCGAGATCCAGTGGGAGCCAGTCCGCGCGCAGCTGCGCCGCCACGTGCTCGAGCGCGTGCGCGAGCGGGTCCGCAGCGATCGCGAGGTCGAGGACGCTCGGGCCCGGATCATCTTTCGTGATTGGTTCTGGCACGAGCCCGGCCGCGTCTGGATCGAGCACGGCTGCCAGTACGATCCCGAGAATTCGTTCACCTACCTGCTGCGCGGCAGCCTGGCCGACGCGCCCCGGGAGGTCCACGAGGCCGAGTACGACATGCCGCTCGGCAATTTCTTTCAGCGCTACCTGTTCAATGGATTCGGCGCGATCACCTTCATCGTCCCGAGCACCCGCGCGCACACTCGCTATTCGAAGTGGCTAATCGGCAATTCGCCACATTTGATCTCGCGGGTGCTGTTCAGCCATGCCTGGTTTTGGCCGCAGGTGATCCGCCGAATCGCGCAATCGCAAAAACAAGCCAAGGCCGCCTACCGCGAGGCCCACGAGCGCCGCTTGGCCGAGCTGGCCGAGGCCTCCGGGCTCGGCCCGACCCTGCTCGAGATCGACGCGCTCAAGGAGCGAGGCGCCAGCGCGGTCGAGGCGGTCACCACCTTGACCCGGCAGGCGCTGCGCGCGATCTTGGCCGCGCTGGCGCTCGCCGGGCTGGCGTTCGCGCTGTGGTTCGCGGGCTTTCACGCGATCGCCCAGCTCAAGGGCGGCTTCATGTTCAAGGCCCTGCTCTTCTTGATGCTCGACTTCGCGTTCTTGATCGCGATCTTGTTCGGCATCGGCTGGGGGCTGTTTCGCAGCCCGCGCGAGCCCTCGTCCCCGCAGCGCCGCGCCGCCCAGAAGCTGGTCGAGTGGCTCGACGTCCCGATCATCACGTTCGGTCACACCCATGACGAGGTGCTGTGGCGATTGCAGCGACCCAAGGGCGGGCCGGCCTGGTACTTCAACACCGGGACCTGGGTGGCCGTGTTTACCCACGACGTCCTGTTGCCGCGCGAGCGGGTGCAATTCACGTTCTTGCACGTCAAGGGCAACGACGCCGAATTGCTGCATTGGAGCCCGGGTCGCAACGGGCCCGCGCCGGTGATCCTGCTCGACGAGCGGCACCCGCTGGCCGAGCCGCGCCGGCAAGGCGGACCGGAGCCGACTTGAATCGCCGTCCCCACTGGTGCCCAAAGCGCCGATTCGCGGCCGATACGCCCACACAACAAATGCGGATTCACGCCATTTCGTAGCGAGCCTGCGCGAATACACAGGTTACCCCCGGGCGGCCCCGCGGCTTTGTTCTGCACCATCGTCCCCATATATGTGCTCAGCCCCTCCGAGTCGACGCTCGCCTCGTCCATGCCACGCTGGGCGAGCACGACGGGAGCAATCATGAGCTATCAACGAATGCTGAGGCCCCAGGAAATCGCGCTGACCCTCATCGACTATCAGCCGGCCACGTTCCTGAGCGTAGAATCGCACGATCGCCTGTCGATCATGCACAACGTGCAAATCCTGGCCAAGACGGCGAAGCTGTTCGGTGTGCCGACGGTGCTGTCGACGGTCGCCCGAGAGACCTTCTCTGGCCCCTTCATGCCCGAGGTCGCCAAGCTGTTCCCGGGCCAGCCGATCATCGATCGCACGAGCATCAACGCCTGGCTCGATCCTGCGTACCGCAACGCGCTCGCGGCGACGGGGCGCATGAGGATCGTGCTCGCGGGGCTGTGGACCGAGGCCTGCGTGATGTTTCCGGCGCTCGAGCTGCTCGCGGCCGGCTACGAGGTGTTCGTGCCGACCGACGCGTGCGGGGACGTCAGCAAAGAGGCCCACGAGCGAGCCGTGCAGCGCCTGATCCAAGCCGGCGCGGTCCCGATCACCTCGCTACAGTTCTTGTTCGAGTTGCAGCAAGACTGGGCGCGCGGCGAGACCTACGCAGGCGCGATGGAGATCCTCCAGGCGCACTCGGCCTACGGCATCCAGGTCGGGTTCTCGAAGTGGGCGCTGGGCGAACACTGAGAGCGGATCACGAGCCCAGCACGCCAGCGGCGGTGACCGGATCTTCATTGCCCATCGCCTGGGTGAACTGAAAGAAGCGGTCCCGCCCGATCTTGGCGATCACGGCAGACGCGTCACCGGCAAAGTACATTTCGCCGATCGCCGGGAGCCCGCACCTCGATTGCAGCTTCTGCATCGCAGCGACCTCGTCGGGATACTGCACGCGTTCGATCCCGGCTTGATTCCTGGCCAGCACGACGCGGGTGAACAGCTCCGTCGTGCCCTCGTTCATCGCCCGCCCCCACGCGTCGCGAAACTCCGGCGAGGCCAATTGGTGCATGGTCTCGTGCACGATCGTCCCGAACCCGGCGGCCTCGCGCACGAAGCCCATCTGGCCCTCCGGGTGCTCCGGGTCGACGAAGCCGTTGAGGTTGTCCGGCGGCTCCTGCCGCGGCACGTCCTTTCGCTCGCAGTAATCGCCCCACGCCTGGCGAAACGCGGCGTCCGACACGACATTGACCCGAACCAGCTTGGCCGCCGCGATTGATGCATTGATCTGCCCTTCGAGGCCCATTCGGATATACGCCGCGAACGCCCCGCCGATCACGATCGGGCCGACGTGCTTCTCGATCCGCGCCGGCTTGTCGTCGGGCTTGCGCTGGACTCGAGCCACGCCTGTCGGAGCCTCGTCGAGCAGCTGCTCGGCCGACTGCCCCTGAACAACCTTCTCGGCGACCGCGTCGGCGTGTCGCTCACACGCGTCGTCCTGGTCGTGGTCACAGCCGCTCTCGCTCGCGAGATGAACCCCGGCGACCTGCTGGACGACGTGGGCGGCCTCGTGGGCGGCCGTGAACAAGTCGGGCGAGCGGGCGAACGCGACGTCGTTGCCGGTCGTGTAGGCCCGAGCCTCGAGCGCCTCGGCCGACTCGCGGGCGCTCGGGTCGAGGTGCGCCCGGACCCCCGTCACGTCGTGGCGGCCGAACGAGCGCTGGATTCGGTCGAGGAAGGGCAGCGTCGTCGAAGGACCTTTTACTCCCGCGGACGCGACCCCAACCGGCTCACGAGCGCCCGGGGCAGGGTCATCGGCCGGAGCCCGCAACGCCAGCCGAGACCAGTGACGCCCGGGCCGAGCGACCCTCGTCGGTCGCAGCGGCGCGTCGACGACCGGAGTCGCCGACGCCCCCGCGAGACGGGCTCGACCCGCGGCCACCGATCAGAACCCCTCGGGCAGCTTCATCCCGAGCTGATCGAAGGCGAAGCCCCACAGATCCGCCCACTCGTCGATGACCTTGGAGGTCGGCTTGCCAGCCCCGTGCCCGGCCTTGGTCTCGATCCGGATCATCACCGGCTTGTCGCCCGCGTGGGCCTCCTGCAGCCGGGCCGCGAACTTGAAGCTGTGCGAGGGCACCACGCGATCGTCGTGATCGGCGGTGTAGACGAGCGTGGCCGGATACGCGGTCCCGTCCTTCAAATTGTGATAGGGCGAGTATTTATAGAGCGCCGCGAATTCGTCGGCGTTGGCGCTGCTGCCATAGTCGCTGACCCACGCCCAGCCAATCGTGAATTGGTGGAAGCGCAGCATGTCCATCACGCCGACGCCGGCCAGCACCACGCCGAATAGATCGGGCCGCTGGACCATCGCCGCACCGACCAGCAAGCCGCCGTTGCTGCGCCCGCCGATCACGATCTTCTCGGGCTTGGTGTAGCCATTCGCAATCAGCCACTCGGCCGACGCGATGAAGTCGTCGAACACGTTCTGCTTTTGCAGCTTGGTTCCAGCCTCGTGCCAGCTCTCGCCGTACTCACCGCCGCCGCGCAGGTTCGGCTGCGCGATGATGCCGCCCATCTCGAGCCACACGAAGTCGGCCGTCGAGAAGCGGGGCGTCAGCGAGATGTTGAAGCCGCCGTAGCCGTAGAGGTAAGTCGGCAGGTCACCGCTCGGCTCGAGCCCCTTCTTGTGCACGATGAACATCGGCACCTTGGTCCCGTCCTTGCTGGTCACGAACACCTGCTTGGTCTCGTAGCCGCTCGGATCGAAGGGGAGCTTCGGCTCCTTCCACAGCTCGCTCTCACCCTTCTTGATGTCATAGCGGTAGACCGTGAAGGGCCGGGTGAAGCCCATCAGCCCGTAGAAGGTCTCCTTGGCGTCCTGCTCGCCGCCGAACCCGTAGACGGTCGCGATCGGCTCGGGCAGCTCGAGCGTCTTCTCGAGCTTGCCCTTGCGCGAGTACACGTCGATCCGGCTCTTGGCGTCGACCAGCGAGTTGGCGAACAGCTTGCCGCCGGTGTAGGTCACCCCCTGCAAGGTGTTCTCGGTCTGGGGGATCAGCTCCTTCCACTTGGCGCGGTCGGGCTTGGTCACGTCGATCTCGATCACGCGGCCACGCGGCGCGTCGAGGTTGGTGAAGAACAGGAACTTGTTGCCGTCGTTGCCGAGGAAGGTGTAGGTGGCCTCGAGGTCGGGGATCAGCTTGACGACCGAGCTATCCTTCTTCTTGAGGTCCTTGTAATAGAGCATGTTGCGGACGTCGGTGCCGACCGATACGTCGATCACCAACCACCGGCCGTCCTCGCTGACGATGCCGCCGAATTGCCAGTCCGGGTGCTCTGGATCGGCGTAGATCAGCGTGTCGGCGCTCTGCGGATCGCCCAATTTGTGATAATAGAGCTTCTGATTCTTGTTGACGCCTTCGTATTCGTCGCCCTTCTTGGGCGCATCGAAGGCGCCATAATAAAAGCCCTTGTTATCCTTCGACCACGAGACGCCGGTGAACTTGCTCCACTCGATCAGGTCGGGCAGGTCGTTGCCGGTCTCGACCTCGCGCACCTTCCAGCGGTTCCAGTCGGAGCCGGCGTCGGCCAGCGCGTAGGCGAGCAGCTTGCCGTCGTGGCTGATCGCCAGCGACGACACCGCGGTGGTCCCGTCGGCGCTCAGCGTGTTGGGATCGAGCAGCAGCTTGGGCTCGGCATCGAGCTTCTCGGCCCAGTACCAGACCGATTGATTCTGCAGGCCGTCGTTCTTGGACCAGAAGTAGCGGCCGCCGTGCTCGGCGGGCGTGCCCCAGCGCTCGAAGTTCCACAGCTTCTCGAGCTTGGCCCGGATCGCCGCCCGCTCCTCGATGCTGTCGAGGTAGCCGAACGTGACCTCGTTCTGCGCGGCGACCCACGCCGCGGTCTCCTCGGAGTCGAGATCCTCGAGCCAGCGGTAGGGATCGCCGACCTTGGTGCCGTGATAGTCGTCGACCTGATCGGCCTTGCGCGTGATCGGGTAGCGCGAGGGCTTGGTCGTGTCCTGAGTCTGGGGCTGGGTGCCGTCGTTGGTGGCCACGTCGGGGGTCTGGGTCTCGCCGCGATCGCAAGCGGAGGTCAGCAGCGGGAGGGTCAGCAAGCTGCACAGCAGCAGCGATGTGTGGGGTGAGGGCGAACGCTTCGACATGGGGCTCCAGACGGCGGTGACTGGCTTGTAACGTCTCGCGCCGCGCGAGCGCAAGCCGTGCGGGTAAGCCACGATCGCCTCGACCCGACCCCGGCCAACGAGCTTCGGTTTCGTACGTGCGTTCGGCCGCGTTGCGACGAGCTCGGCGCCGGCCAGCGCAGGTCTGGTATTCTCGCCCCGTGGTACGCGGTCGAGCCCTGTGCATCTTCACCTCGTTGGTCGGCGCATTCGCCTGCGGCAACGACACGTCCGGCCGCGAGGACGGCGGAACCAGCCTCGAGGGCATCGCCTCCAACGACGAGGCCGACGACGCCGAGCAAGGCACCGACACGGCGACCGGCGATGGCGATGCCAACACCGACGATGCCGATGCCGATGCCGATGACAACGACGACGGCGACCCACCGAAGTGGGACGTGCTAGCGATCCCCGACGGCAGCAACAGCTGCGGTGGCGCCATCAATCCAGACGAGACCCACTCGTACATCTGGATTGCCAACAGCTCCGAGAGCACGGTGTCGAAGATCAACACCCAGACGCTGGTCGAAGAGGCGCGCTACCTGACCCGCGACACACCCGGCAACCCCTCGCGGACCTCGGTCGCCCTGTCGGGCAACGTCGCGGTCGCCAATCGCGACGGTGGAGTCATCAAGTTCTACTCGAACATCGAGGACTGCACCGATACCAACGGGGTCCCTGGCATCCAGACCTCGTCGGGCCCGGCCGA
>CBFGLP010000277.1:0-2044 GCA_965649595.1 uncultured Myxococcales bacterium
CCAGCGCTCGAGCTGGTCGAGGTCGTGGCAGGCCGCGATGCGAGCACGGGTGACCGCGTCGACAGGGAGGCCACGCAGCTCGAGGATGTCGAGCAGCGCTCGCTCGAGACCTTCGGCCCGGCCTCGCTCGAGACCTTCATCCAAGCCGTTGAGAAAACCAGCCCCCTCGCGCTCCCACTCGGAGAGCTCCTCACGAGGTTGCCGGAGCGACAATTCACGCCGGAGATACTCGTTCATGGGTCGACTCGCGGTGTTCATGATCATCGAAGTGTAGCGTCGGAAGTACTCGGGGCCGAGCTCGCGGGCGGCCAACAACGCGGCCAAGACCACCTGGCAGGCACGCATGTCGCGAGCATGATGAACTGCATGGAAGAGCGCCGCGGTAGGCCGTTGTTGGGCAATCTCCAGCTCGATCGAGAGCTGCTCCTTGCACACCGGCGGGGCGACGAGTCGGTCATCGACCAGCCAGAGCGCGTCGGGGTTGCAGACTCGGATGACATCGTAGAGCCCGAGCACGGCGGGCCCGTCGCGCATCGAGGCGGCCATGGCGAACATCGAGCGGCGCACGGACCTCACGGGGCTGACGACCAGCGCATCGGCATCGTGCGAGAGGGCCAGCTGCGCTCCGGCGCAGTAGGCCGGGATCAGGTAGCGCTTGCGCTCGTTGTGCTTGAGCTGGTTCTCGATGATCCACAGCTCGACGATGTCGCCGTGCTCGTCGTGCACGCTGATCACGAGGTCGGGGTAGAGCTCGTGCATCTCTTCGCCTTCGAAGAGCCGCCGCAACGCGAGGTTGTTCCGTCGAGCGCGGATGTCGTAGTGCTCGGTCGGCGCGAGCCCGATGGCCGCGTGGGCGAGGTCGATCGCCAGACGCAGGTCGGCGAGCAGCAGGTCGAGCATTCGTTGGTGGGTCGAGCCGGGTGATGGCATGCCCGGCCACAGAGCAAGGGGGATGCCCGAGCCGCGCTCAACGATCTCGGGCACTTGGCCCCGAGTGGCCGAAGTGAGCGGCCGAGCCCGCGGCCACCGGCCGAGCCCACGGCCACCGTGAGCGCTCACATTCGCGTCGAGCCCCGCCTCGCGTTAGGTCTCGGCCGTGCCCGAGCGACGCTTCGTCTGGATCGTGCATCAGCCCGGCGTGACCCGCTGGCTGAAGCGCGAGCTGGCCCAGCGGGCCCCCGAGCTGCGCTTCGCGTTCTCCCGGCCGGGGCTCACGACCTTCAAGTGGGCCGGCGCGAGCGAGCTGCCCGCGGACTACCGCTTGCCGTCGAGCTTCGCGCGCGCGTGGGGCTACTCGCTCGGGCGCACGAGCGACGCCGACGAGCTGCTCGAGCTCGCGGCCGTGTTGGGTGCCGAGCCCCTGCGCCTGCACGTGTTCGAGCGCGATCCAGAGCGGCCGATCGAAGACCAACCCCTGCGTGGGCACCGGGCCGCGCAGGTCCACGCGAGCTTGCTCGAGCGCGCACCGACCCGCTGGTCGCCGAGCACCCATGCCCAGATCGGTGAGCTCGTGCTCGACGTGATCGTCCCGCCCCCAGACGATCCCAACGAGCCCTGGTTGATCGGCTGGCACGTCCACGGCCCGGGCCACGGCCCCGAGCCCGGCGGCGTCGCTCACGTCCCACCGCCGCCCGAGGCCCCCTCGCGGGCATGGTCCAAGATCGAAGAGGCGATCCGCTGGTCCGAGCTCGAGCCCCGCGCGGGCGAGACCGCGGTCGAGATCGGTGCCGCCCCCGGCGGCGCCAGCTTGGCCCTGCTCGATCGCGGGTTGAAGGTGATCGGCATCGATCCTGGCCCGATCGATCCCCGGGTCGCCGCCCGATCCAGCTTCGTGCACCTCGCGAAACCCTTCGCCGAGGTCGAGCGCCGCGAGCTCCCTGCCCGCTTCGAGTGGCTGCTGCTCGACGTCAACCTCGCGCCCCCGGTCGCGCTGCGCTACGTCGAGCGGCTGCTCGCGCTGGCCGGTCCGCGTCGCCGTTCCGCTGGCGAGGGCGGCCCCCACCTGCGCGGCGCGTTCCTGACGCTCAAGCTCAACGACGCCAAG
>CBFGLP010000278.1:0-8658 GCA_965649595.1 uncultured Myxococcales bacterium
GATCCTCGACCTGCTCGGGGACTGCGCCGTGTCGGCTGCGGCGGTCGTCGAGGCGAGCCTGCCCGTCGAGCTCGATCTCGCTGCCGTGATAGGCCCCGTAGCGATAATAGAGGGGCAGATCGTCTCCGAGCGCGCGAGCGAATGGTACGACTGGGCACTGGCCACGAAAGCGGCTCAGTCGCGCCACGAGGCCTTCGATCAGCGAAGGCGAGGGCTCGTTGGCGTAGATGACCAGGTTCTTGCCGATCTGCGAATAGCCATGGATGCCCGTGTTGATTTTGCGCAGGACCTTCAGATCCCGGGCGTACTTGAAGTGGAATTGGTGCTCTCGCAGCACCTCGAAGGCCGCTCGCAGCACCTGCGCGGCGTTGAGCGCCGTCATCGACACGTAGAGCTTCCAGCCTTGCTCGAGCGCGGGAGCGGCCCGACAGGCAAACCAGTGCTCACGTTCGCTGAAGCACAGCGACTCGTCCAACTCGAGCGGATGCGGGATCGGCTGCGGCGCGAGATCGGAACCCATGGTGATCACTAAGTGCGCCGGGCCAACGAGGGCCCGGCGCGGTCGAGGGCCTACGCTTCGGTGACGGTGGTGGTCGTCACGGTGATCGTGGTCGTCCAGACGATCTGGTTGGCCTCGTTGGGGGCGGTCATCACCGCCAGGTCGGACTCGCTGGTCCCGAACGCGAGCAAGAGGCGGGCGCGCTCTTCATCGGACGCGTTGACATAGCGCTCGCGGAAGCTCGCGTATGCGTCGGGATCCGTGCTCAGCGTCCCGACCAGTTGCTCGAGGGTGAAGTCGGCCGCTCGTGTGCGGCCGCCGATATCCGTAGTGGTCTGCATGTTCTCTGCCTTTCTTTCTCATCCCCCATGGACGAGAAATTCATTCGAGGTAGGGCAGCGGTGCGCCGGGCTCCCCGGCTGCTTGCCGCGGCCCGCGGCTCCTGGCTTCGACGGTAGCGAGCGCCATGACGCGCTTGCCATCACGAACGACGAGCGCCTCGTTCACCCAGCGATCGATCGTGGGGCTCACTCCGGCCTCCAGCTCGAGCCACGGGTGAAGCTGAGCGAAGCGCTCCGCGACCTGGACTTCGATTCGCGGGCTGTCCAGGAAGTCGTAGAGGGCGACCTCGGCCGGGCTCAGGCAGATCGAGCGTGGGGCCGAGGGATCGCGCCGGTCCTCGATGATCCCGTCCCCCGCCGGGTGCACCGCCAGGCTCAGGCGCGCCCCTCGGGCGTACGCGTGCTTCCATTCGACGATCGCTTGGTCGAGGCGGGCAACGATCTCGCCTTCGGCGACCGGATAGCGAAGCTCGTATTCGTGGATGTAGACGAGGTCCTCGAGGATCTCCGGATCGACCGGGAACACGTGCTGAAACAGCGAGTGGGCGCGCCTGCGCTCGATCCCGAGCGCCTGCGGCTGGTCGAAGTAGGGGCTGAAGCGATGCAGCTGGAAGGCTCCAGTGCCGGACGGCGGGCGCACGTGGTGGAGCTTGCCGATCAGCTCGAGCATCCGCTCGTAGGCCGCTTCGCTCTCGCCGGGCAGCCCACGGATGATGTTCCAGCTCGCCCAGATGCCGAGCTCTTCGCACCACTTGAGCAGCAGCACGTTCTGCAGCGCTGATACACCCTTCTTCATCAGATCGAGCAATTCGTCGTCGAGGCTCTCGATGCCTGGCTGGACCCGGCGGACGCCGGCGTCGGCCATGATCTCGAGCTCGGAGCGCTTCATGTTGGCCTTGATCTCGTAAAAGAAGCGCCAGTCGGCGCCCCGTCGAATCACCTCTGGAAAGAAGGTGCTGGTGAAGTCGCGGGGCAAGATCAGGTCGACCGCGAAGAAGTTGGAGTTGCCGTAGCGATCGCGCAGGTGCTCGAGCTCGTCGATGACCACGTCGGAGGTCCAGCTCCGGTATTTCATGATATCGTGGAGGCCACAAAACGTGCATTGCTTCTTCTGGCCGTACCAGCAGCCGCGGCTGCTCTCGAAGGGCAGCCAGACGCTCGGCAGCCGATCAGCCAGGCCTAGCCGCTCCATTCGCGCGAAGAATGCGTCGTAGTTGAGCGGGGGTCGCTGCGCGCGACCGGTGTAGAGCCCGCCGCCGGAATTGACTCGAAGCTCACCGTCATCGCGCCAGCAGATTCCAGCGAGCCCCTCCAGCGATCGTCCGGACCGGAGCCGCCGAACCAGCTCGCCGAACACCGGCTCGCCCTCGACCTGAACCACCACGTCGACGTATGGGCATATGCGCATCAGGGCTGGCCCCATGGGCCCTGCACAGCCGGCCCCCCCGAATACGATGGCGACCTCTGGTTTGGCGAGCTTGATCAGCCGCGCGAGCGCCATCGATGACGCGACCTGGGAGATCGTCAACGAGAAGCCAATGACATCGAGCCGGTCGAGATCCAGCTGTTCGAGGCAGCGGTGCAGGAATTCGTCGGTCAGCGGATGCAGGACCTCCAGCACCTGCGCCTCGATCTTTGCCGAGCCGATCCCGAGCACCGTGCGGTGCTCGTGGTAGCCCTCCAGCGAAAGTCCCCGCTCGGCCTCATAGTAATGCCGAGCGAAGATCCACTCCGGGGTAAACGCAGGGAGGTTGCTGAGCTGGTTGTAGATATTCGTCCCAATCAACGCTGCGTAGTCGAGGTAGAACTCGTAGCAATCCGATCCAATGCGCTCCGCTTTCAGGGCCGCAGCGAGGGTCGCTAGCTGGATCGACGGCATCCCCACTCCCATCCACGGCATGCTGATGATGCCGACCGAGCGAGCGTCGGTGCCCTCGTCTTGCGCTGGGTCATTGCGCGAATCGTCGAGAGGCTTCGCTGGCGCGCCTGAATTGGAGGACGTCGATCGAGAAGGAGCGCGAAGGGTGATGAGCGTCGGCATTGCAATACCTCCCGCCGCCTAGCCGCAGCAGCCGCTGTTCACGGCGACTCGAGGACAGACGATGGTCGCGCGATCTCGATCCCTCGGCGCTCACGCCAATGACGAGGCCGAGCCTGTCGGCCGCCGGCCCTCGAGCCGAGATCAATGCACTTCAGCCCCGTCAGCCGTATCACTCGTGCCTTCGCTAGTAGCGAGTGGCTCGCTCATCGTCTCGGCGTCTTCATCGGCGGCCGCACGAGCACTGGCGATCGCCTCGAGCACCTGCGCCGCGACGCCATGCTCGCTCAGCCAGCGCGCCAGCTCCTGCGCATAGCCGTGGGTCACCCATACCTCTCGAGCACCGCTCTCGCGGACCGTCCGCAGCAGCGAGGGCCAGTCGGCGTGATCCGAGAGCTCGAAGCCTCGCGCGTAGCCGTGCCGTCGTCGATACCCACGCAGGCGGGTCCAGCCCGACGCGAACGCGGCGTCGAGCTCGCCGAGCCGCCGCGCCCACACGCTGCGCAGCGCGGATGGGGGCGCGAGCACGAGCGCGCGGGACAAATCGTGCCGCTTGGGCAATGTGGTGACCGAGCGAACCTCTGGTATCAACACGCCAGCGGCTCGATATGCCGCGTTGCCCGGCTCGACCGCCCCGTGCACGTAGAGCTCGTCGAGGTTGATCCCTTGCTCGCGCGCCCGTCGACCCAGCTCGACCAAGATCCGCTGGGCCTTGCCCGCCGCGTAGCAGCTCAGCAGCGAGCAGCGCTTGGCCGCCGCGTTCTGCTGCCACCACTCGATGATCTCGTCGATGACCTCGCCAGGCGGTCGCCAGCAGTAGATCGGCAGCGCGAAGGTGGCCTCGCTGATCAGCACGTCGCAGGGCAGCGGCTCGAACTCGGTGCAGCTCGGATCGCTCGCGCGTTTGAAGTCTCCGGTCACGACCCAGACCTCGCGCCGGCCCGCGACCTCGCCTTCGATCCGGACCTGCGCCGACCCGAGCATGTGTCCGGCCGGATGCAGCGAGACGATCACATCGCCGAGCTGCCGCCGCTCGCCGTAGGCCAGGCCCTCGAGCCTGGGGCCATGCGGTCGGTCGGCGCCGAGCCGGTGGGCGAGCAGCGGGAGCGAGGTGCGGGTCGCCAGGTAGTGAGCGCTACCCGGGCGAGCGTGGTCGGCGTGGGCGTGCGTGAGCAGGGCGAGCTCGACGGGGCGGCGGGGGTCGATGACGAAGCCGCCGCGCGGGCACTCGAGGCCGACCTCGGTAGCGATCAAGAGCGGCTCGCCGGGCATCGGGTCATGACCATGACCCAAAAGCGGCGGGTGGGGGAAGCAGCTTGCTCGGGGAGCCGCACGCGCGAGCCTGCGCGCATGAAGGTGCTGCAGCTAGGCGACCCGCGCTTGCCCCGGAAGGTCCGCGCCGAGCTGTTCGCCACGCTCACCGACTTCCGCTAGCGCATGGGCTTTGGGCGCGCGCTCGCGGCCCCGCAGAGCGGCTACGACATCCGCTCGATCGCGCGGCTGAGCTCGACCACCTCGACGGCGTGCTCGCGTCGACCGTGCGGAGCCCGTGAGTCATTGGTGATGCGGGAGGTGTACGAGGGGATGCGGGCGTACTTAGATTCGCAGGTGGGTATGGCGATTGTTCCGACGATCTGAAACGAATTGAAGCGCGCTGGATCAGTGCGTGTGTCCGGGTGATCCCAAATATTCGCAAGCCTTCGCCGATTAAACTCACACCGATTTTTTCACTGATCTCCCGCTACCCAAAACACGTATCTGCGTCCGGTCGAACCATGCATTCATTCTGGTTGGCATTTCTCGATCACGGAGCTGAATGTCTTCTCTGTAGTCGTCCCCGCATTCTGTCATGCTTCACCATGCATCCTCGTCGGTTCAAACCCAGAACATAATACCGCTTTGGCTCGTCGCCCTGGCCTCGGCCTCCGCGCGATCCATTTCCCCCACTTGCCTTCACCTGCGCGCCCATGCAGCTTGGGGGCCATGCCATCGTTCGTTCACGAGCAAGCGATTCGGTTGCTGGAGAAGCATCCCGCAGTCCTGCGCGAGCTCTGCAGCTGGGTTGGCATCAATCAGCCCGGTCCAAAAGTTCGACTCCGGCCCGAGCATCCGGAGCTGCGTGTCGACGTCGGCGTCCAGGGTGACGTCCGCCAATTGCGCCCAGATCTTCTCGTGCGCGAGTGGGACAAGGCGATCCGGAAGCTCTCGGAGTTGGAGGCATGCCCCTACGAGCTCCCCACGCTGGACACCGCTGCAACTACCGCCGCCGCCTCTTCCGCCGCAGACGCCTCTCCCGCTTCGCTCGCTGCCCTTTGGCTCGTCGACGTGCAAGCAAGCCAGGATCCGACCCGTCCCCGTGCCTGGCTCGTCTACGTCGTCACCATCGCCTACTTCTACGAGATCGAGCCCGCTTTCCTGATTCTAGCCCTGGGAAAAGGCATGGAGAGCTGGTGTCGAGACCAGGTCCAGCAGCACAAGCGACTGCGCGCCGAGGAGAATGTCCGAATCCTCGGACCCAGCATCCTTGCCGGTAGGATCCCCGCAAACCTACATGTTGCGGCGATCATGGCTGTCTTGTACCGTCGGGATGCTCCCTTCGAGCTGGTCGACTACGCCGTGAAGGCCCTCATGGCAACCGGCGACCCAGACGATGTGGACTTCGCCCGGATGGTCCCCAGTCGTGCCAGCCAGCTCGCGGACGCCGACGAGCTCCTGGCCAATCTACTCTAGCAGCGGGCCTACTCCGCCGGGAGCCGCCCAACCAGCTCCCGTGCCAGCGCGACCAACTCCCCGTTCCCCGCGTCCCGCTCGATCCCTCGCTCGTTCGAGAACGCGATCCAGTCGGGATGCCAGAGCCATTCGACATATCGCTGCAATTGCCGGCGCGTCGAATAGAGCATGTAATCCCCCTCGCCCGCCTGGTCGACCAATTGATCGACATATGCCAGCGCCCGCGCTCGGGCGGTCGCTGGATCGCAGACGCCCGACCCATCCGGGCGCGACAAGAGCAGCAGATAAAGCTCGACCAAGCCCGTGAGCGCGCCGATCTCCGCTCGCTCGTCTCCATGGTCGAGCTCCGTTCGCGCCGCGACCAGAGCGGTCGACCAGCGGTCTCGCTCGAATGGCCGCCCGAGCACGGCGTCGAGGCTCAGCTCCTGGATCATCACCCAGTGCACGGCGACCTGAACCCGGGCGTGCTGCGGGTGCATCAGGCTCAGCTGAGCGGCCTTGGCATAGCCGCGCCGGGCCGCGCGGAGCTGGACGAGCGAGCGCTCCCACCAGCTCGCTCGTCCGGAGGGCTCGTGCTTGCATCCGGCAGCAAAGAAGGTCTGCGCCAAGCGCTTGGTCATCGTGCCGCGCATGGCCTCGGCTTGGATCGCCCACTCCCCGGCGCTCGGCAGCCGCTCGAGCGTGTCGCTCACCCGCTGCTCGAGCTCGGCGACCAGCTTGGTCTCGTCACCGTCCGCGAGGTGTGCGTCGAGCACTCGATCGAGCCGGGTGATCGTCGCGTCGAGGGCTGCCTGCGAGGCGCTGTGGTGGACGTGGCGGAGCTGCTGACCGAGGTCGCTCGGCAACGAGGCGTAGACGATCAGGCTGGCCCAGTCGTGCGTGCGCGCGCCGAGCCGGGCATAGAGGCGTCGACGCAGCGCGTGCACGACCTCGCGCGGGTCCTCGCCCCAAGGCAGCCGCGCGTAGATCTCCTTTACCAGCTCGATCGAGCCGTCGAACGACAAGGGGAACTGCGAGCCGATCACCAGCGGCAAGCCGGCGCAGTGCAGCTCGTGAGCGAGGCTCGCCCCATTGTGGATCACCTCGCGGACCGTGCCGCTGTCGCACGCCGCCAAGGTCACGATCGCGGGTCGCTGATCTCCGACGCCGAGCGCCGCCGCCAAGCGATCGCCGGTCACGATCTCCTTGCGGGCAGGATCTTCGGGCGAGTGCAGGGCGAGCCCGTAGGGCGAGCCGGGTCGGCTCGGGCTCTCCATCCCGTGGGCGAGCACGTGCACGTACGAGAACTGCTCTTGCCGACACAGCCGCTCGATCTGATCGATGCTGGCGTTCGGCAGCACGTGCACGTACTTGCGGGCGATCGCGGGCAGATCTTCGGGTGCGCCTTCGGCCGCGGCGAGGAAGGGGCGCAGGACCTCGAGCAGCGCGTCGAGGTGCTCGTCGAAGGGGATCGTCATGCCCTCGGGGCACGCGGCGATGAACAGGATCTTGGGCAGGCGCGGCCACTCGATCCAGCCTTCGAGCACGCCACGAACCCGTCGGGTGATCTCGATCTGCACGCTCGGCTGAACCAGCAGGAACTGCTCGTCCGAGCCCGGCGCGCCCGGGAACGAGCGGGTCAGCTCGAAGGGCAGCATGGCCAGCTCGCTGGCGGACAGCACGATCTCGAGATGCGTCAGGCCTTCACCGTTGCGCGCGTGAGCCTCGGACAGCCGGTTCTTGAGCCCCTCGATGTGCCCGAGCACCCGGACCATGTCGTGGCCCAGCGCGAGCAGCCCGCTCACCCGGTCACGATCGGCCGCTTGGGTCGGCTCCCCGACTCGGCTCGCGCGCGGATCGTCATAGCGAAGCTGCTCGAGCCGAGCCAGGAACTCGCGGTGCTCCCACGGCACCAGCACCTCCTCGGCGCGATGGTTGCCGCACACGCCGATGTAGCGGGTTAGCGGCGAGAGCAGCTGGTTGTGCGGTGGTCCGAGCCGCAGCAGCTCGAGGGTCACTGACGCGATCTCGGTCATCGCTGGACCTCGACGTGACGCTGTGGAGCTTGCAGCATGCGTCGAGTCTCACGTCGAGCCCGCCCGAAGGTCAATTTTGTCGCAGCGGGTCCGTGTTCGTGCTCGCGCGCGTCGGCTGTTATCCTCCGCCGCCCACGGATTGCGCATGAGCAAGATCAGCACCAAGCCCCCGAGCGGAATGCGGGACTTCTTGCCCGCCGAGCTGGTTCGCCGCCGCTTCGTGATCGGCGTCGTCCAGCAGGTCTACGAGGCGCACGGCTTCGTCCCGCTCGAGACCCCCTCGATCGAGAACCTGTCCACGCTGCTCGGCAAGTACGGCGAAGAGGGGGATCAGCTGCTCTATCGCCTCCTTCACCGCCGCGACGCGCTGCGACGCCCGCTCGAGCAGGCCCACGCCGAGGATCGCATGCCCGACGAGAGTGAGCTGGCCGATCAGGGTCTGCGCTACGATCTGACCGTCCCGCTCGCGCGCGTGGTCGCGGAGTACCGAGAGCTGCCCAAGTACTTCAAGCGCTACCAGATCCAGCCGGTCTGGCGGGCGGATCGGCCGGGCAAGGGCCGGTTCCGCGAGTTCTTCCAGTGCGACGTCGACATCACTGGGACCAAGTCGCGGATCGCCGAGGCCGAGGTCTGCTCGGCGGTCACCAGCGTGCTCGAGCGGCTCGGGTTCGCGGACTTCACGATCCGCCTAAATCACCGCGAGCTGCTCCGCGCGATGATCCGGGCGGCCGGGATCGATCCCTCGCTCGAGGGCACCGCGTTGGTCGCGGTCGACAAGCTCGACAAGATCGGCGAGCAGGGGGTGCTGACGGAGCTGAGCGAGCGTGGGATTTCCCCCCAGGCGGGCGCCAAGCTGTTGGCGATCTTGCTACCTGGTGAGCAGGCGCCGGACAACGCCGGTTGGCTCGCGCGGCTGGGAGAGCAGGTCGACGACGCGGGCAAGCAGGCGCTGGCCGAGCTGGCCGAACTGTTGGAGATCTGCTCGCAGAGCGCCGCGGGCAAGCACCTGCAGATCAGCCTCGACCTCGCGCGAGG
>CBFGLP010000279.1:0-2329 GCA_965649595.1 uncultured Myxococcales bacterium
TGCTGCTCGGCGATCGCGGTGAACACCGGGGCGGCCGACTTCAGGCCGGTGCGGGCGAGCTCCTGCGCCCACCAGCGCTGGATACCCATCGAGAGCGGCGCGCCCTTGCCCTCGTTGACGCACGCCAGCGGCAACACGACCAGCTCGATCTCGGCGGCGGCCTTCTGCAGGGCGGCGATCTGTTCGGCCTGGGCCGGGTCGAGCCCCTCCTCGTCACCTTCTTCGATCACGAGCTCGTCGCCGGTCTCGCCATTCGGATCGTTGGTCTGGTCGTCTGCGGCCATGGGCGCACGAGCCTGCACGAACGCCCGCAGCCACGCAAGCAGCCCCCAAACCGGCGAACAGGCTGGTAGCGTGTCCGCATGACCGACGGCGCTCGGACGAGCTGGCCCGGAGCGTGCGCGCGCTCTCACGCGATCGCGGGCGTGCTCGCGTGGTCGCTCTGCGCGTGCGAGCCGAACGTCTCGGCGCGAGCGGTGTGGGTCGACAGCGAGGCCGAGCCCGGCAGCTTGCGCATTCAGATCTACGATCGTGGGGAGCGACGCGAGCTCGAGATCCTCGGCGTCGACGATCCGCTCGCGCATGTTCAGCTCGGGCCCCGGGGGCGCGGAGTGTTCGTTCGGTCGGGGACGCGGCGTGGGGCATGGTTGGATCTCGCCGACGGTCGAAGGCTGCCGCTGTCGTTGCCCGAGCCGATCGTGGGTGAGGTCGGAGTGGAGTTTGCTAGCGACGAGTCTGCGTTGCTGTGGCGGGAAGGAACCCGGCTGCAGGTGCTGCCGCTCGCTCCAGGGCTCTCGCTCGAGCGGGCCGAAGATGGCTCGCTCGTGCCGCTCTCGCGCGAGGGGCGGCCGCGCTGGTGGGTGAGCGCGAGCGCTGCCCCGGGCGCGCTGTCGCTGGAGCCCGACGGTAAGACGCTCGCGCTGTGGCGTTGGCCGGACGGCAGCGAGCCCGAGGCCCAGCCAGCCCTGCGCGAGCTGGCCCGAGTCACGCTCGACGATCTGCCGAGCAGCTCGCGTCGCCACGACGAGTGTGGGTCGGCGTCGGGCTGCTTCGCGCAGGTCGCTCTCGACCCGCAGGGGGAAGTCGCGATGTTCGGGGAGTTCGGTGACGCGTGGCAGATCTTCGACGCGCGGGCGCCCGAGCAGGCTGGGCCGCTCGAGCTGCCGCCGGGGCTCGCGACGATCGCGGCGGACAGCGGCGTCGGGTTGGTGCGCGTGCTCGATCGCTACCGCTCGGTCTGGCTCGGCAGCGGGCTCATGCACCTTTGGAACCGCGAGTCCGGCGAGCTCGACTCGCTGCCCGTGCTCGGCAACCCGCCCTATTACAGCGTCGCGGTCGGGCAGGGGAGCGGGGCGTTGCTGATCTCGACCTCGGGGCCGGTGCTGCGCGCGGACTCCGACGGGTTGCGGCCGATCTCGCTCACGACGACCCCCTGCGCCCCGGCTGGCACACCGGTGGTGTCTCCGAGCGGCGGCTGGGTCGCATGGACCTGCTTCGACGATACGAGCGAGTTTTCGCTCGCGCAGGGGGTCGTCGTCAGGGTCTCGGCGCTGGGCCTCGAGCGCTTCGTGGGCGTGCCCATGCAGGCGCTGGCGATCGATGATGCGGGCGATCTGTTGCTATTCAGCGTCGAGACGATCCTCGACGACACGCTCGACGGCGTCGAGGCCCAGGACGTGCCCCGCAACCTGTTCGTGCTCGGCAGCGAGGGCGTGCTCGCGCGCGTCGATTCGCTCGAGCCCGCGCCTACGCCAGTGCTGATCGGCGAGGTCGGGGCGTTCATTCAGGCGGCCGCGTTGCGCTGACGGGGAGCGATCTGGCCCGCTTCGATGCCGCCCGAGTGCGCGGATTTCGACCTGACCAATCGCGGGCCACGTGGTGATTCGATCGCGACTGGCCGAGCCGCGCTCTACAATCGCGCGACCCTCCTGTGTCCGTTCCCCTGCCAGGCTACACGACCACTCGACTGCTGCGCTCGTCTGCGCGAGCGCGAGTCGCCGAGGCTCGACGCGAGAGCGACGGCTTGCCGATCGTCGCGAAGATCTTCCATGTCGGAGATCCAGCGGTCGAGGCTCGAGCCGAGCACGAGTTCCGGCTGATCCACGAGCTCGAGGTCGAAGGCGTCGTCCGAGCGCTGGGCCTCGAGCGGGCCGGCGACGAGCTGGTCTTGCTGCTCGAGCGGGTGCCAGGCGTCAACCTCGAGGAGCACACGCGCGGTCGGACGATCGATGTGTCCGAGTTCCTGCGCTTGGCGATCGAGCTCGCGGCGATCCTCGCTCGCATCCACGAGCGGCGGATCGTTCACCGCGACATCAAGCCGAGCAACCTG
>CBFGLP010000280.1:0-4945 GCA_965649595.1 uncultured Myxococcales bacterium
CAGGTGAGGCTGAGCAGCGCGAGCAACACGCGGCGACGATGGGGCCACACGTGCGCGAGGATCCGACGCAGCCGCGCGAGCGACTCGTGAGCGCGCGCGGGCATGTGCTGGCCGGTGCCTGCCACGCTCAATCACCGAGGAGCGGTGTGGCCAGGCGAGCCGGGCTCGAGCCGAATTGCATCGCCTCGAACACCTCACTCCACGGCCTCGCGCCAGTCAGGGCGTCGAGGATGATGGTGTAGAGCTCGCGGCGCTCTGGGACCGCGACCGTCTGGGTCACGAACGCGCGGGTCGCCTCGAGCTCCTCGCTGGGAACGGGCGACCACTCGGCGTTCGTCGCCGCGTCGCGGATCGCCTGCAGATAGTGGCTGTCGGTCCGCTGCTCGGCGACCTCGCGCGCCGCCAGGTACACGAGCACCTCGACGACCAGCGGGCTGTGGCTGCGGTCCCCGAGCGAGCAGGCGAGCGCCGCGAGGGATTGCTCGTTGCTGTCGGGTGCGACGTAAGAGTACAGGTTTCGATGGGCGGTCGGTGCCAGCGGCTCCCCAGTGGTGATGTGCCCGATGTATTCGATGCGAGTGTCGACGGTGAGCGCGTGAACGTCGAGGCCCTTGTCCCGAGCGATCCGCACGACGTATTGTCCGAATCGCTGCTGGAGCTCTGGTGTCTTCATCAACGAGCTCACGAACTTTCGCAATCGGTGGTTCCACACCGTGTGCTTCTCGCGCAGCGGGTCCTCGGGATAAAGCCCAATCGCCTGGCTCCAACCCCACTTGCTGATCCGACCCTCCGAGTCGGTAATCGTCAAGACCAAGGTTACCGTTCGGCCTGCTGGCGGGTTACCGCAGAACAGCCGAAAGTTACGGCCGATGTGTGCTCGCTTGAGCCAGGGACCCAAGTAATGGCGAATGGCCTTCGATATTTGTGATTCGTGAGGGGGATCCCAGTATACCGCGTAGATTACGTACACGCAGGCGAGCGCGACGGCGAGCGAGAGCAGGGGCTCGCTCGTGGGACCCCACGCGTGCTGCGGTGTGCTGGCCAGCGCAGACTCGGCGAAGAACCACTGCGGGCTCACGAACACGCACAGGCAGGCCAGCATGATGTAGCTGAACAGCCACAGGCTGAACGCGTAGGCGATGGCCAAGTGGAGCAGCGCCGCCCCGATCACGAGCGGTAGGCGCAATTCCTGAAACCACAACCCTGGCCCGAGCGCGCACTCGAGCGCCAAGGTACCCCAGGTCCCCGCTGCGATGACGGCGGGGTGCAGGACGAAGCGGGGGATCGGGAGCCGGTGGTTGCGAATGTCGGAGTTCAGCAGCGTGTAGTAGACCGCGGTCCCGTTCCGCCACGCCTCGAACTTGGCCTTGTACCAGCAATTGTAGAAGTAGATGACGCACAGGTCGATCTGCAGCAGCCGCATTCCCCACGGTGGAGCCTCGACCCAGATACCGAGGTCGCCGGCGGCGAGCCAGCGATCCAGCGAGAACGAGGCGGTGCACGGGGAGAGCGCGACCGCCACGACTCCGATGCGAATGACCGTATCTCCGCCGTAGAGGACGTGGCGATCGACGTGGTGAATCTGCCGAAGCGAGATGTAGACGAGCGCTGCGACGACGCTTCCGCCGAGCCCGAGCGAGAACAGCGACGCCAAGAGACAGTGCGCCACCAAATACGCGCGTGGCCTGCGAACGAGCCCGAGGCGACGACGCGGCGGCCCCTGTGGGGGACTGCCCAGCGCTTCGGGCACGAGCCAAACATGGGCGTCGGTCAGGTGGCGAAGCCCATCGATAACGATGACCACGCCGAGCAGGGCTCGCGCGAGGCCGAGGCCAAACACGGGGATCGGATCAGCGAAGAATCCGATGATCCATACCCACGCTTGTGCGAGTGTCAGTGTTTCCACGTCACGACCTCCCTTGGAATCAAACCTGCGGCGGATCCATCCAGACGCCCACGCCCTTGCGGATGAGCAGCTTGCCGAGCAGCACCTGATCGTCGCGATCGAGGTTGGCCAGATCTCCGACCGGAATCGGTTCTGACGCAGCGAGCAATTGGCGTAGCGCCGCTTCGAACTTGTCGGGTAGCACCAGCGCGTGGTTGTTCGCTTCGAGCCGCCAGGCCGCTTGGCCGCCGGGGCCCTTGGCAGCGCGCAAGACCGGGCGGTGTCCGAGCGCGACGCGGCTCTCGAGGCTCATCGCGTGCAAACAGGCGAGCGCAGCCAGCCGGCCAGACGTCATGCAGTACTGGCTCCTGCGCAGGTCTTCGACGAGCTGAGCCACGCCCTGCGCTGAATCGAGGCGCTCGAACAGCGCGTCGAGGCCTGCCCGGGCGGCCGCGGTCGCGAGATCTTCGCCATCGACCACAGGGTACGCGGGCGCGAATAACGAGCGGCGCATGTATGGATCCTGGTCGTCCGCAAACTGCGCGAGCGCTTCATCGACAGCGCGCGTGACCGCGTCGTAGACCGTGTAGGGCCGCACGCCGACGGCGACGTGCATGCTGACGCCTTCGACTTGCTCTGCGACGTGGGGGAACCCGCGAGGCACATAGAGCGTATCGCCGGGGTTCAGCACCACGTCTGCGAGGAGATCCTCATCGCGTACCTTGGCCAGCCCGACGTTACGCTGATTGTACAAGGGCAGCGGAAATGGCGGGGCGTAGACCTTCCAGCGCTTGCGTCCGCTGACCTGGAGCGCAAACACATCGACATTATCAGAATGCCTCTTCAGGGCACGATCGGTCGTAGACGCGGGCGTCACGATGACGTGGCCCTCCACGCGACAGTTGAATACCGGCGACAACGCGCTCGTGAGCTCGGAGATGCGGGCGAGCTTGGTCTCCGAGAAGGTCATGACGAATGATGCGCCACAGGCGAACTCGTCGAGGATTCGCTCGACGTCGAGCTCGTCGGGGAGGAACGTTGCAGGGGAGTAGCGGCGGGTGCTCAGATACCGGTCGTCCGGCACCTTGCCCTCGCGGGAAATGCGAAACGTCACACGATTGAACTTTCCGGTGACCAATCCGTGCTCGATGTCATCGAGGCTGACGAGATCCTTGAAGCGGCCCGGCTCGTCCCTCGGAATGTGACACACATCCTTCTCCCAAGCGGTAGCGAGGAAGTCCGCCAAGGTGAGCGGGCCCAAGATCGTGCTCAGTGCATCTGCTTCGGTCATTCGTGCGCTCCAACCGGACGGGCGTCAATGTCGGTGTCGTGCTGCAAATGAAGTCGATTGGGCCGTGGTGAGCCCAAATGTCATGATGTGGTGATTGAATTCTCGCGGGAGCGGAAAGGCGATTGTAAAGCCCCCGTACCGGAGTAGGGGGCGGATAGATCAGCCGGGCTCGAGGGTGGCCGTGGTGATCCCTTCCTCGGTGGTGGTGGTGCCGCCTAAGTCCTTGGTCCAGTCGTCGGCCTCATGGCTCGACTCGCGGCCCCCTGCGATGGCGGCGAGGCGAGCCTCCCACCATGCGTTCGAGCCGGCCTCGGCGGTTGGCGCTGCCGTGATTTGTGGTTGTGCATTTTTGTGTTGTTCGTGCTGTTCGTTCTTGTGCATCGGATTGCTCCTGTGGATTGCGACGTTGGATCGGTGAACCGCAATTCATGTATGCCAGTTCAGCTCAGACCCTATGTCGCAAGCCATGCGCCATAAGCTAGGACCGTGGCGCTGAACATGTCAACTAAATTTTGCGGGTGGCGGTTAATACAAAACAATTTTGATGATCGTTGGATCGGTTTCGCATTCATGACTCATAATTGCACATTGGTGGTAATTGCCCTGCGCTCGGTGCGGGCTGGTGCTGCGGCTGCGTGGTCGATCATTGATTGTCGAGGAATTGATGTATTTCGAATTCTGCGCACACGAATAAATGGGGTGAGCCTTCGTGCGGATCATGAAGGCTCATCCGGCCGTTGGGCCTGCGCGTAGTTTCCCCGTTCGACACCCCCATTCCCGGAGCGGGTGGATCGATCATGCGTGCGCGAAAAAACCGACGAGGTCCCGACATTGTCGGGACCTCGTCGTGACCGCGTCGTTTTGCCGGCCCAGCGGCCGCTACTTGAGCCGGATCTCGGTCGTCGAAGGCTTGAGGTCCGGCAGCTCCGGCGGCAGCTCGGTGACCGTCTGCGGCTGCCAGGTCGTCATGACCTCGACGTGGCCCTCCTTGCGCAGGCGAAGCTCGTGCGACTTGCCGTCGCCGACCGGGACTTCGATGTTGCAGGGGGTCTCGCAGACGAGCGTGCCGTCGACGAACACCTGAGCCTTGTCGACGTTGGCGTCGATGCGGGCGCGGTTCTTGGGCAGGATGGCGCCGTCGTCGACCGGCTCGACTGGCTCGTCCTTGGCCGAGAGGCCGGGCTTGTCGTCCTCGTCTTCGTCGGGCTCGTTGAAGAACATCGCGCCGAAGATCAGCAAGAAGCCGACGGTGAGCCCGCCGATCACCCACTTGCTCGCGCTGCTGAGGCCCTGGTCGACCGCCGCTGGCGAGGTCGCGCCAGTCAGGGGAGGCGAGGGCGGGGCCGCGGTGGTCGGCTCGACGGCGAGCGCTGCGATCGGTCCGGTGGTGCCCAGCGGGCGCCGCAGCGGGCTGTCGGGGTTGGGCGGCGGGCGGCCCTCGTTGCGGGCTCGGGCCGCGCCGATGCACTCGCCGAGCAGGATCGCGAACCGACCGCAGTCTTGGATCCGCTTGCTGCGATCCTTTCGCAGCGCCATCGTCAGGACCTTGGCGGTCTCGCGGCAGCAGTGGCGCGGCGGCGGGACCTTGGCCTTGACGTGCTTGAGCATCGTCGCCATCGGCGACTCGGCGGCGAAGGGCGGCCGGCCCTCGATCATCTCGTAGAGGATGCAGCCGAGCGAGTAGATGTCGGTGCGGTGATCGAGCGGCAGGCCGTTGCACTGCTCGGGCGACATGTACTGCGGCGTGCCGAACACCTCGCCGGCCTTGG
>CBFGLP010000281.1:0-3237 GCA_965649595.1 uncultured Myxococcales bacterium
CTCTATGGGGTGATCGACGACGAGCTCGAGGCGATCGGCGAGGTCGAGGGGGCCGCCCGAGCGAAGAGCCGCGCTGCTCACTGAGGCCCTGGGCGACGTGTTGCTCAGCCGGGCTCAGAGCCTGCCGCTCACCCTCCGGTACCTCTCGCGGGCTGCCCGGCACTCTCGGACTCAGTCCGCCATGAGTTTTTCATGCACATCAGAGAGACAATCCAAGAACTCCCTGAGACGCGGTCCATAAAGATGAATGTCAATTTGATGCCGTGCTTTTCCAAGCGCGGCGTCTCCCTTAAATGAGAAGATCACGCGTGAGTCCTGGCGACTACAGATGATCACCACACCGGTCGCAGCTTGAATTTCGCATTCACCCAGTTCCGAGGAGTTGGCTGTGCGCATGAACCTTTCGAGCTCTGAGAGCACCGTCAGCGAACTCAGGGCCAGTTGAACTGTCGCAACATGATTCTCGATCACGAGAGTAACCATTCCCGCGATCGACACGTCAGCTGTGACTACTGTATCACCATGAACCCCTTGGGCGCTGTTTTCCAGGTCCAACATCAACTTCCCCCCCGTGTGCTTACTTCCTGATGACCGGCCCGTCAAGCCGAGCGTTATCATGTTATTCGCCCCCACGCACATCCGCCGTGCCCATGATCGGCCAAGGATGATCCCGCCCGTCTCTGTCCCGGCAAGTCCGTTGGATCATGGGGGGCCATTCCCGCCCCGCGCACGAGTCCTCTCTCGGTCGCAAAGATCTATTTCGAAGATTGGCCCGTCATTGCCAACACTGCGCCGTCATCTGCAATGAACAATCCTCCTGCAGCCTGCGATGTACTAACGGCGATTAGTCGAGCCCAGTCTCCTTGATACTTTTCGAGAGCAGATACAATAGATGCCAACACCTGTTTGTCGCCGCCACTCAAGCTGAGCCTGGCCCTGTACGTGTGCAGGAGATCCTCGCGGGATGCCCCGCCTTTCCATGATCCCCCCGATCGTCTCGCGAGCAGCCATTGCTTGCCTATGCTGACGTCTCGACAGTAAAACCCTCTGGGAGTGTAGCGAGAAAGGGCCCATAGCGGAAGTTGTCAATAAAAGTGAGACAGTTTTGCTCGTATTTACTGACCCGTTTCCGGGTTCGGATGGTTGACGATGGTCTTGTCGGAGGGCTTGTTGATCCACACCTGCTCGGGCAGCGGTGGCGGCATGGGCAGGCCGTGGGGGAAGCGCTCGGGGTGAGCCTCGAAGGCGGCAGCGAGCGCCTCGGCACGGCGCTGCCACTTCTCCCGCGCGAGCCCGTGGTGGACATCGTAGGGCGTCATCAGGCCGAGGCCGACGTGGTGGTGCTCGTGGTTGTACCAGTCGAGGAAGTCGCGGCCATAGAGCTCAGCATGGGCGAGATCGTCGAAGCGGCCGGGGTAGGCCGGGTAGTTCTTCAGCGTCTTGAAATGCGACTCGGAGAAGGGGTTGTCGTTCGAGACGCGCGGCCGCGAGAAGCTCTTGGTCAGGCCCAGGTCGGCACAGGTCTGCGCGAAGCTCTTGGCGGTCATCGGCGAGCCGCGATCTTGGTGAAGGGTCAGCGTGTTCGGCAGGATCCCTTGCCGGGCACAGGTCTCGGTCAGCAGTCGCTGGGCGAGCGTCGCCGACTCGCGCTCGGCGACGAGCCAGCCCACGACGTAGCGACTGAAGCGATCCAGGATCACGTACAGGTAGAAGTACGTCCATTTGTGCGGACCCAGTAGCTTCGTGATGTCCCACGTCCAGACCTGGTTGGGTGCCGTCGCGGACAGCTGCGGCTTGGTGTGGGGCGGGTGCACGCGCTGGCGCCTGCGCTCGTGGACTTCGCCGTCCTCGGCCAAGATCCGGTACATCGTCCGGGGCGAGCAGAGGTACTCGTTCTCGTCGAGCAGCTGCGCGTAGATCTCGGCCGGTGGCAGGTCGACGAAGCGCGGCTCGTGCAGCACGTCGAGGACCGCCTGCCGCTCGTCGGCCGAGAGCGCGCGCTTGGACTTCGAGCGAGGCGTCGACTCGGCCTGCGGCTCTCGCTGCGAGCGGTAGTAGGTCGCGCGGGGCAGACCGATGGCCTCGCAGGCCGGACCCACGCCCAGCTCCGGTGCAGCCTGCTCGACGAGGGCGATCATGACGTCTCGTCGTCCGTCGGCTCCCCGAACAGAGCGGCCACTTTTTTTGGAGCTCGACGAGCGCCTCGGCCCGCTCACGACGGGCGCGCTCTTTCGCGAGCTGCTTCTCGAGTTCGGCGATCTGCAGGTCGCGAGGATCGATCTCCTTCGGCTTGGGGCCACGCTTCTTCGGCTCGAGTGCCTGGCGCTCGCCTTCGTCCCGCACCCGCCTCCAGTTGGCGAGGTGCGACGAGTAGAGCCCCTCGCGCCGCAGCAGGGCGCTCAGCTCTCCTGGCTTGGTACAGGCGTCGGCCTGCTCGAGGATCGAGCGCTTGTACGCCGCCGTGAATCGCCGTCGCTGTGGTTTCGCCACGACCTGGACCTCGGGCCGAGCTTGGCGTGGTTTCGGTTCTTGGATCATCCGGTGGTTCGGTCTCGCCCTACACTAAATTTTCGGGGTCTCGCTGTCTCACCCTTGTTGGCACAGAGGGGTCGAGGATCTCGACACGAACATCGACGAGGCCATCGGCACGGTGGAGGAAGCGCTCGTGGAGAGCGAGCAGACTGCGGCGCTGCACGAGGCGATCGCGGCGGTGCCCGACCACTACTCGGACGTGCTTCGGCTCCATCTCGCTGGACATGACAACTTCGAAATTTCGGAGCAGGTCGGGCTGAACTACACCACGCGCAGCCGCATCTCCCGTGCGATGGCACTCGTTCGATGGGAATTCACCAAACGTCCTCATCGTCGTCAGCGTCCGCTCCGCTCGGCACCGACGCGAGCGGTGCAGAACGGACCCGAGGCAAAATCGCGTGCTGCCGACTGAATCCCCGCCTCTAACGAGCCACAGAGATGCCGTGAGGTACGGTTGGCCTTCGTCTGCGGGCTTGCTCGCCGGCCATGAGCCAGCCCTCGATGGGGGCTCATTGCGGCGACCCTACGTCACGCGACGTGTTGCGCCACAGTTTCGCGGAAAACACAAGGGCCAAGACATGTACATCTGATCGGAGACAGAGATGGACAGGATCGCGCGGCTGCTTACTCTGCGAACATGCCAGTAAGCAAGCGATTTGGCTCCATCGAAGCCATCGGGGAGAAAACTGACAACAAGTGCCACAT
>CBFGLP010000282.1:0-1914 GCA_965649595.1 uncultured Myxococcales bacterium
CCTCGATCTTGACCGCGTCGCACAGCTCGTCGTCGACGCCGCACTGGCGGGCCGTCTCGATGTCGACGCGGATCTCCTCGCTGAGCAGCTCGAGCGCCTTGCCGCCCTGCGCGACGACCTTGCGCCCGAGCAGGTCGAGGCTCTGGATGCTCGTCGTGCCCTCGTGGATCGTGTTGAGCTTCTGCTCGCGCATCCACAGCTCGGGCAGGTACTCGCTCGAGTAGCCGTAGCCGCCGTGGATCTGCACGGCCAAGCTGGTCGCTTCGAACCCGCGCTCGGCCGGGAAGGTCTTGGCGACCGGCGTCAGCGTGTCGAGGATCAGCTGCGCTCGTGCGCGCTCGGCCCGGTCCGTGTGGTGGAGAGAGAGATCCTGGTAGCGCGCCGTCGCGACCAGGAGGCTCATGCTGCCCTCGACGATCGCCTTTTGGCGCAGCAACATGCGGCGGACGTCCGGGTGCTCGATGATCGCTACCGGCCCGCTCTCGGCCTCGCGCGAGCCGGGTGCTGCGAGCTTGCGTCCCTGCGTGCGCTCGTGCGCGTAGGCGAGCGACTCGTGGTACGCGGCCGAGGCCGTCGCGGTCGCGTTGGCGCCGACCAGGATCCGCGCCTCGTTCATCATCTGGAACATGTACGAGAGCCCTCGGCAGGGCTCACCGACCAGCCAGCCGTAGCAGTCGTCGGCCTCACCGAACGCGATGCCCAAGCTCGGGAGCCCCTTCCAGCCGATCTTGTGCACGAGCTGGGTGGTGTGGACGTCATTGAACTCGAGCGCTGCCCCACCGGGTCCATCGGGCGGAAGCTTGCCGAGGTCCCCTCCGCTCGGCCGCAGGCGCGGCACCGCGAACAACGAGATCCCCTTGATCCCCGACGGATCCCCGACCCGCCGCGCGAGCGCGAGGTGGACCACGTTTTCCCTGAAGTCCTGGTCGCCGCCAGAGATGAAGATCTTGCTGCCGCGGAGCCGGTAGACCCCATCGAGCCCCTCGATCGGCATCGCGCGTGTGGTCAGGTCTCCGAGCCCGCTGCCCGCTTGCGGCTCGGTCAGCGCCATCGTGCCCGTCCACTCGCCCGCGTACATGCGGGTCATGAAGGCCTGCTGAAGCTCCGGGCTGCCGAAGCTCTCGAGCAGGTGCGCCGCGCCAGTAGTCAGCAGCGGATAGCCGGCGGCGCCGCCGTTGCCTGCCATCAGGTAGAGGTAGCCGAGCACCGTCACGCAGTGGGGCAGCTGAGCGCCGCCGACCTCCGGGGGTCGCGTCGCCGTCAAGATGCCCAGCTCGACGAGCTGATCCCAGACCTCCCTTGTCTGGGGGTGCGTGTGCACGCGGCCATCGACCAGCTTCGCCGGGTGGTCGTCCATCGGGCGAAAGAGCGGGAAGAGCCGCTCGCGGGCGAGCTTGGCCGCGCTCGAGAGGAAGAGCTGGAAGGTCTCGCGGCTGTGATCGGCGTAGGTCGGTAGCGAGCAGAGGCCTTCGGCGTCGTGGACCTCCTCCAGCAGGAAGGCCACGTCACGGTCGCGCACGAGGGGGTTGGCGGGAGCCATGGCCCGGGAGTGTCGCACGCGCGGGGGGAGCGGGGCGATTTTCCGGGGTGGCGGAGGTGGGGAACCGATGTGCAGTCACGGGAGCGGGAGCGGGCGGACGAGGCCCGATCATCCCTGAGTCGACAGCTCGGCCAAGAGCTCGTCGGCGTGGGCGACATGGGTAGCGCGCCTGGCCAGGTGCTCCAGCACGATTAGATCGTGGCAATTCACGAGTGCGGCTTCGAGACGGTCGGAGACCTCGAGGCCCCGGGCGCGCAGGACCGTGAGCAGGGCGAGGGCCATTCCTTCGGCGCGACCTTCGGCGCGACCTTCGGCGCGACCTTCGACGCGACCTTCGGCGCGACCTTCGACGCGTCCCTTGGCCTCGCCCTCCT